>JBNMLZ010000019.1:0-34111 GCA_050875085.1 Prevotella sp.
GCGATGCCTATGATTGTCACTTTGTTGTTTGCCATATATGTTGGTTCGGGTTATTAAATTTTTACAAAGTTAAGCATTTTCCTTTATGCCACAAAAAAATGGCGGCATAATTGCCGCCATTTGGTCATTTGAGTATCTTGGCATAAAACTCTGCTTTCTTCTCTACCTTCATCGGGTAGGCGCGGGAGCTGCTTGGCATACGCCACAGGCGAAGTGTGCGGCCCTCAAAATGGAACTCGACGGACTCGCCAACGCGGGGGGCTGCCGTGGGAGGGGTGTGCGGCAGACGGGAGTCTGCCGTTCCGGTGATGGGAGTGGCGAAGCAGTCGACGAGCACGTCGGTGGCTTTCTGGCCGGTGGTGATGATGTCGGTGAGGCAGGGCAGCGAGCGAACCATGCCGCGCAGGTCGGTAGGCTCGACAACCTCAAGGTCCTTGTCCGACGCCGTGTTCTTCAGCCGGCGCACGGCGGTTGCTGTGTCGTACATGCCGATGCGGTGGTCGCGCAGGAAGGGAATGATGAGGTCGAGGCGGAAGGTCTTGGCTTCCTGGTCGACGAAATGCATCTTGTCGCCGAAATAGCACAGCCCGAAGATGCGCCACATGTCGTTGGTGAAGTTGGGGTAGTAGAACCGCATCGACCAGCGCTTCTCGCTGGGCGGGAAACTGCCGAGCATAAGCAGCCGGCAGCCGTCGGGCAGGAAAGGCTTGAATGGATGGCGTTCTGTCTCTATCATTTCTTTTCCTTCACGAGATACACCACTACAGGCAGATGGTCGGAGTAGCCGTCGAGCCACACGCCGCCTGCTGTCGTGCGCTTCGGCGCGCCCTTGTAGCGGCCCTCGGTCTGGAGGAGATATGGGCGCACGTGTATCTGGTTCTGGAAGAACTTGAGGGTGGAGTAGTCCTTTGAGCCGTTCTTGCAGAGCAGGTTAGGCGACATCACGATTTGGTCGAAGAGGTTCCATGAGCCGTTGTAGAACAGGGTGCCGCGTCCCTCCTTGGTGAGAATGTTGTACCACGGGTTGTACATGTCGCCCTTGCCCACCTCGTCGATGTTGGGCTTGCACGACAGTCCCTCGGTCATTGACTTGTTTGTAGGGTCGTCGTTCATGTCGCCCATGACTATGACCTTGCATTTCTTGTTGGCAGCCATGATGGAGTCCTTCAGCGCGCGCACCTGGCGTGCGCCCAGCTCGCGGTAGTATGACGTCGAGAAGCGGCTTGGCCAGTGGCACACGATTACGGTGAGCGGTTCGCCGGCGAGTGTTCCGCTGACGGTCAGGAATCCGCGTGTCAGGAAGGCGGAGTCCTTCTTCTCCTCGGGCACGTAGGGCACGAGTTTCACGTCCTTCACTGTGAAGAAGCTCGGGTTGTAGAGCAGGGCGCAGTCGATGCCTCGGCGGTCGGGACCCTCGATGTGCACGAACTTGTAGCCGCGGCTCTTCAGTGCCGGCTGTGCGGTGAGGTCGGTGAGCACCTTGTCGTTCTCCACCTCAGCCAGTCCGATGATGGAGCATCCAACGCCGGGCAGCTTGTCGGTGCCGAGGTCGGCAAGGGCCTGTGCCATGTTGTGCAGCTTGTGGCTGTACTTCAGTCCGTTCCACTTGTAGGAGCCGCCGGGCAGGAAGTCGTAGTCGCGCTTGCCCTCGTCGTGGCAAGTGTCGAAGAGGTTCTCCTGGTTGTAGAAGCCAACGGCATAGAGGTTGAACTTCTTTTGTGCCTGTGCTCCAGCCACGATGGTGATGAGGAGCATGGCAATGATAAGTAATCTTTTTTTCATCGTCTTATTGAGTGTGATTTGTTTTTCTGTTTTTGCCGCTTCTTCGCGTATTGTCTTGCAAAGATAGTAAATATATTTCATATTGAGTGTTTTGCCGTTTCATTTGCGGAAAATATATGCCGTTGAAACAACATCTTAACACAATAAAAGTGTGAAAAAACTTTTATATTTAAAAATTAATTCTTTACTTTGCATTGTAACAATAATTATCAAATACATGCAAAAGAAGCTTAATTTAGCAGTGCTGGCTCTATGCTGCGCTCCCGCTGCCTACGCTCAGACCGATTCCATCGGCTACTCAAGCGACGCGACGACCGAAGCTGCCATCACTTTCACAGAGGCTCAGCTTGGCGAGGACGACGACATGTCGCAGAACGTGACCATTGTCAACTCCAACACCAACATCTACGCCAGTCAAGTGGGCTATCTGTTCTCCCCGGCACGTTTCCGCTACCGTGCTTTCGACCAGAAGTACAATGAGGTTTATGTAAACGGACTCTTCCTCAACGACATGGAGAGCGGACAGTTCCGCTACTCGCAGGTGGGCGGACTCAACAACATGACACGCAATATGGAATACGCCCTGCCGTTTGAAAGCAACAACTTCGCGTTCACCGGCATGGGAGGCTCCAACAACTATAACTTCCGCCCGTCGGCAATGCCCGTCGGACAGCGCATCACCCTCAGCGGAGCCAACCGCAACTACACCCTGCGCGGAATGTACACCTACAGCACAGGACTCTCGGAGAAGGGCTGGGCGTTCACCGGCGGACTGAGCTACCGCTGGGCAAGCAACGGCTACGTGGAAGGCACATTCTACAACTCACTCTCTTATTTCCTTGCCGTGCAGAAGGTGTGGGGCAGGCACAGCCTGTCGCTCTCAACATGGGGCAACCCGACCGAGCGCTCCACACAGGGCCCGGCAACCGACGAGGCCTACTGGCTTGCCAACAACCGCTATTACAACCCTTACTGGGGCTACCAGAACGGCAAGAAGCGCAACTCGCGCGTGGTGAACGACTTCGCGCCGAGCGCCATCCTCACATGGGACTGGAACATATCCGACAACTCGAAGCTCACCACGTCGTTCTTCGGCAAGTATGCCATGTACAAGAGCACCAAGCTCAACTACAACAACACCGACAACCCGCAACCCAACTACTGGAAGAACCTGCCGTCGAGCTTCTACGACGTGTGGTACAACGATATGCCGTCGTACACCACGAGCCAGGCCCTCGACGACTTCAACAATGCCGTCGACTACTGGCGCGCTTCCAAGGCCAACCGCCAGCTCAACTGGGACCGCCTCTACTATGCCAACCAACAGATGAACGCGCAGGGCGGTGAGGCGATGTACTACATCCAGGCAAAGCACAACGACAACCTCATGTTCTCGCTCGCGTCTACATTCAACCACCAGATAGACAAGAACAAGAAGTTCAACGTGGGCATCATCGGCGCCACCAACAAGGCCATGCACTACCAGACGATGGACGACATGCTCGGCGCCAACACGCTGACTGCCATCAATACCTACGCCCTCGGACTCTACTACAATATCAACGACCCCGAGGTGCAGTACGACCTCAACCATCCCAACGCCAAGATAAAGCAGGGCGACCGCTTCGGCTACGACTACAACATCCTTGTCAACAAGGGCAAGGTGTGGGGCAGCTATTCAGAGAACTTCGGACCGCTCAACTACACCATCGCCGCAAAACTCGGCTACACGTCGATGCAGCGCGACGGCAAGATGCGCAACGGTCTCGCCGCCAACAACTCCTACGGCAAGAGCCGCACGGCTGAGTTCCTTGACGGAGGATTCAAGTTTGGCTCCAACCTCTCTCTCGGACGCGGCAGCGTGCTGTCGTTCGGCATCGGCTATGAGCACCGCGCGCCAGAGGCACGCACCGCTTTCGTGGCTCCTGAGATTAACAACAACTTCGTGCGCAACCTCAAGAACGAGCGTGTGTTCAGCACCGAACTGGGCTACCAGTTTGAAACCTCATGGCTGCACGCCAACATCAACGCCTACTACTCACGCATGGACAACGTGACCGACTGGCAGAACTTCTTCTTCGACGACGAGAACTCGTTCACCTACGTGTCGATGACCGACATGAAGAAGGAATACTATGGTCTTGAGGCAGGACTGAAGTTCAAGGTCACGAGCGCCTTCGACGTGAAGCTCCTCGGAACCATCAGCCAGGCCAAGGTCATCAACGACGCCAAGCTCGCCTACATGAAGTCCATCAACTCCGAGATGCACGGAGACGACTACACTGGCACCGACAACGACCACCTCTACAGCGCTGGTATGCACGACTACGGCACGCCGCTCACTGCCGCATCGATGGGCGTGAGCTACCACCAGAACGGATGGTTCCTCGACCTCAACGCCAACTACTATGACCGCATCTACCTGTCATGGTCGCCGAGCTACCGCTATGCCTCAACGCTCAAGGCACGCGACGCTGCCATGAAGCAGTATGGCATCAACGTGTTCGACGAGCAGGGCAACCCGCTGCCGTCGGCTCTCGAACAGGCCAAGGGCAAGGGCGGATTCATGCTCGACGGCTCTATAGGACGCAGCATATACCTGAAGCGTGGCTCGCTGTCGATAAACCTCAGCGTGACCAACATACTTAACAACCGCAACATCGTGACCGGCGGATTCGAGCAGAGCCGCAGCGACTACTCCGGAACCGGCGACAGCGCCAAGGCACGCGCCTACTCGTTCTCGAAGAACCCGATGAAGTTCTACGCGTTCGGCACCAACGGCATGTTGAACATCACTTATAAATTCTAAATACAAGGACAATGAAGATGAATAGTATCAAATATTTGAAACTTGTCGTGATGGCGCTTGTGCTCGGTTTAGCTGCCACATCGTGCATGGACGACGACTGGAAAGCCCCGTCGACAAGCGTGTCGCCTTATGGCAACAATGAGCTGCAGGAGACAAATGTCGTGAGCATCAAGGACCTCAAGGAGCGCCTTTATGCACGCGCACTCACCAACCAGCACGACACCACACGCATCACCGACGACATTCAGATAAAGGGCCGCGTGGTAAGCTCCGACGCCTGGGGCAACATCTCGCAGGAGATTGCCGTCGACGACGGCACGGGGGCCATACTCGTGTGCGTGGCTTCGCGCGGTCTGTATATGATGAACCCGCTCGGACAGGAGGTGCTCATCAATCTCAAGGACCTCTACATCGGCACCTATGGCTACAATCCGCAAATCGGAATGCCATACACGTCGACAAGCAAGGCAGGCGTGGTGCGCACCACGCCGAGCCGTATGCAGCTGAACCTTTGGAACAGGCACTTCCGCAACATAGGTGAGCCAGACCCATCAAAGGTGGTGGCTGAGGACTTCGACCTCTCGAAGCTCCGCGACACGAAGTACATCGCACAGTGCGCCGGCAAGCTCATGACTTTCCGGGGCGTGAAGTTCGCTGGTGCCGACGGCAAGCTGTCGTATGCCACCTATGCCGAGGGCAAGGACAACGGCAACGGCGTGAGCCGCTCGCTTGAGGGCTACTCATCGCAGAATATCGTTGTGCGCACGAGCGTGTATGCCAAGTTTGCCACAACACCTATGCCGCAGACCAAGGTAAACCTCACTGGCATCGTGACGCGCTATGGCTCAACGGTGCAGATTCTGCTGCGCGACCTCAACGACGTTGAGGAAGTCAAGTAACACACACATTATATAATATATAAACGAAAACATTTTTATAGTATGAAAAAGATATTGTCAACAATACTTGTCGCTCTTGCGGCAACATGTTCATTCACAAGCTGCGAGGACGTTCCCGCTCCTTTCGACATGCCTAATGGCGGCGGCAACGAACAGCCGGGACAGTCGGAGGACGTTATTTTCACCGCCGACCTCTCCTCTTCACTCGGCGACTTCAAGTCGCAGTCGGCTGAAGGCAGCATTTCATGGGCTATCAGCCACAGCAGCGCCTGCGTCACCGGCTATGCCGATTGGGACGGAAGCGGCACGAAGACAAACAAGGCGGGCGTGACCTATCTCGTAAGCCCGGAGATTGATCTCGCCGGCGTGGAGAACGCCTATCTTGAAGTCTCGCAGGCTATGCGCTACGAGAACGGCGACATCAATGCCAACAACTCTTTCCTCGTCAGCACCGACTACGCTGGCGACGTGAAGACTGCCACATGGCGGCAACTCAATTATGACGCAAGCAAACTCACACAGGCCGACTTCACGTTCGTCACTTCCGCCGTCAACCTCCCGTCCGACCTTATGGGCAAGAAAATCACTGTGGCCTTCCGCCACACTTGCGCAGCCAAGTCATCAACATGGGAAATAAATAAGGTTTCAGTAAAGAAAGGCACTGTCGAAAACAATGACACTCCGTCAACACCGGACACACCTGTTGGAACACCTTCCGGAACCGGAACAAAGGATGATCCGTTCAATGTGGCTGCCGCCAACAAGTACATCAGCGATGGTGGTGACGCGACAAAAGAAGTTTACGTGAAGGGCATTGTGTCTGAGTTGAAGGAATTCCGTTCAACCTACGGAAGCATCAGCTACTACATCTCAGAGGACGGCACAACAGCCAACCAGTTCTATGTGTATGGCGGCAACAACCTCGGCAACACCAAGTTCACTAAACTTGAAGACCTCAAAGTGGGCGACAAGGTTGTTATCTGCGGCAAGCTAAAGAATTATTCAGGCACAAACGAATTCGACTCGCGCAACTATCTCGTATCGCTCAACGGCAAGACAGAGAGTGGATCAACTGGTGGCGAGGACAAGCCTGCAACATCAGAAGGACTTACACTCGACACAACCAATGGCATTGTGACCATGGTAAACTCTGGCGTGACAGAAGGTGAGAGCGTCACTGTAAACGTAAAAGATATGGGGCTTAGCGGTGACGACACCAAAAGTGTTGTCATCAACGACATAACATTAACTGATGGAACAAAGATTTCATTTGTTGACAATGGCGAGAGCAGCAAACCGAGTTTCTTCCAGAAATATGGAGCAATACGCATATACAAGAACAATGGTTTCACTATCACTGGAAAAAGCAAAATCGCCAAAGTGGTGTTCACATGCGATGGAGCACAATATGTCGGCAATGAAACTGCTACATTAAGTTTCTCTGGCAACAATGTCAATTACAAGAATGTGTTCACTGGCACAACCGGAGGTGGCGTGCAGTTACGCTTCAAGGCTATAACTATAACATACGCCAAGTAAATAACAAATGAAAAGTTTGGCGGTCTGCAAAAAAACTCGTAACTTTGCAGCCGCTAAGCTTTAAAAGCGATTTTTTCAATTAACACTCAAAATATTTAAATCAAAATGAAGAAGGGAATTCATCCAGAAAACTATCGCCCCGTCGTATTCAAGGATATGTCCAACGGCGATATGTTCCTTACAAAGTCTACATGCAAGACTACAGAGACAGTAGAATTTGAAGGCGAAACTTACCCAGTAGTAAAAGTCGAAATCTCAAGCACATCTCACCCGTTCTATACTGGTAAGAGCAAGCTCGTCGACACAGCTGGCCGCGTAGACAAGTTCATGAGCCGTTACGCAAAGGTTCGCAAGTAAGGAAAAAGAACGAGATATATACTTCACAGATAGAGAATATCTATTTTTTGAATATGAACATCGAAAGTGTGTTCCAAGCGTAGTTGCATATACGCTCGGAACACACTTTCTTTTTGTAATAAATCCTACAATAACAAGTCAAAGAAAAATGAAATCACTTCTCTCAAGAAACATGAGCCGCTGCGCCTCGGCGCTTGCCGCGCTCCTGCTCCTCACGCTCACCGCCTGCGACAGCGACAACAATGGCGGCAACGACAATCCCGACGACTGGAGCCAGATGAAGAACGACAATGCCAACAGTCCGTCAGGCGACCCCGCCACACTGCGCCTTGAGGTGCCAGCGCTCCACAAGAGCGGCAAGCAGCTCATCATCGTTCACCGACTCTCTACCGAGGGCAACACCACAACAACTGCCGTGGCTGGCAAGTCGACGCAGTTTGATGCCGACAAGGTGAACTACATCACCGAGTGGGACTGCGACAAGAAGTCGCAGCGCTGGTCATGCTATCAGATGCACAAGGGCTACAACGGCTCCTACTCACGCGTGACGAAGACCTACCCGCAGGACCCGAGCGTGCCTACGACCGACCGCTACTCCGACCTTATCAAAGGCTCAGGCTTCGACCACGGACACATCTGCCCCTCTGCCGACCGCACTTTCTCACACGACGCCAACTACCAGACGTTCTACATGTCGAACATGCAGCCGCAGTACCACAAGTTCAACGGCTTTGAGGGCAGCGACTATGGTCTGTGGGTGCGCATGGAGAACAAGGTGCAGTCGTGGGCAAAGAAGCTTACAAGCACCGACACGCTCTTCGTGTGCAAGGGCGGAACCATCGACAACGAGAACTACATACTCAAGCGCATCGACGGCAAGCTGATTGTGCCGAAGTACTTCTTCATGGCTATCCTCCGCAAGGACAGCAACGGATGGGCTGCCATGGCTTTCTGGGTGAACCAGACCTCGGAGTGGCGCAAGGATGAGACTCTGCTCTCACACGCCATCACCATCGACGAACTGGAGGAGAAAACCGGCATCGACTTCTTCTGCAACCTGCCAGACAAAATAGAGAACCAGGTGGAGAAGACGTTTTATCCCAAGAGCTGGGGACTGGAATAAAGAGAGTGTGTCGGAACGCAATATTGCAACTTTATCTATATAAATTAATTATGCATAATCATTTGAAAATTGTGACTATGTGTAATGTAAAGTGTAATATTCCCGACAATTTATAAAATTTACACATCGTTTATTTGTCATTTTGATTTGTTTTGTATATCTTTGCATCCCATAATAATACGAAACCAATAAAAATGACAAATAAATGAGTAAACTCATCCGACCAGAACATTATCATGCCTTGCTCGACATGAACAAGACAGAGCAGGGAATAAAACTTATAAAGGACTTTTTCCAGCAGAACCTTTCCACCGAACTGCGCCTGCGCCGTGTCACGGCGCCGCTGTTCGTCATGCAGGGACTCGGCATCAACGACGACTTGAACGGCGTTGAGCGCCCCGTGACGTTCCCCATCAAGGACCTTGGCGACCAGAAGGCAGAGGTCGTGCACTCGCTTGCCAAGTGGAAGCGGCTCACCCTTGCCGAATACCACGTGCAGCCGGGCTACGGCGTGTATACCGACATGAACGCCATACGTGCCGACGAGGAGCTTGACAATCTCCATTCGCTGTATGTCGACCAGTGGGACTGGGAGGCTGTCGTTACGCGCGAGCAGCGCACGCTGGCTTTCCTGAAGAACATCGTGGAGCGCATTTATGCCGCCATACGCCGCACCGAGTATCTCGTCTGCGAGACCTATGAGCAGATACGCCCGTTCCTGCCCGAGCATATACACTTCATCCACAGCGAGGACCTGCTCAAGATGTACCCCGACCTGTCGCCCAAGGAGCGCGAGGACGCTATCTGCAAGAAGTACGGGGCAGTGTTCGTGATTGGCATCGGCGGCAAGCTTGCCAACGGCGAGAAGCACGACGGACGCGCCCCCGACTACGACGACTGGACAACCGTTGCCGAGAACGGCAAGGCTGGACTCAATGGTGACATACTCATCTGGTACCCGGTGCTGCAGCGCTCCTTCGAGCTGTCGTCGATGGGCATACGTGTCGACAAGGAGTCGCTTCTCAAGCAGCTCAAGCTTGAGGGCAAGGAAGACCGCGAGAAACTCTATTTCCACCGCCGTCTGCTTGCCGGCGAGTTGCCGCTGTCGATTGGCGGCGGCATAGGCCAGAGCCGACTCTGCATGGTGCTGCTCCACAAGGCGCACATAGGCGAGATTCAGGCATCTATATGGCCCGAGGACATGCGCCGCGAGTGTGCCGAACTCGGAATGCCGCTCATATAAAGCGGCCCATGACAGGCGAATGACAGATTTCTTCATGGCAAAATTTGCCCGAACAAAATAAAAGTGTTAGCTTTGCACTATCTTTTTATTGACCACATGAAGAAAATATTGTTGTTAGGTTCAGGCGAGCTGGGCAAGGAATTTGTCATCGCCGCCAAGCGTGCTGGGCAGTATGTCATAGCATGCGACAGATACGATGGTGCTCCGGCAATGCAGGTTGCCGACGAGCATGAAGTGTTCAACATGCTCGACGGCGACGCTTTGACCGCTGTTGTCGAGAAGCACCGTCCCGACATCATTGTGCCGGAAATAGAGGCGATACGCACCGAGCGCCTTTTCGACTTCGAGAAGGAGGGTATACAGGTGGTGCCGAGCGCACGCGCCGTGAACTACACAATGAACCGTAAGGCTATACGCGACCTCGCCGCCAAGGAACTGGGACTGCGTACAGCCAAGTATTTCTATGCAACCACACTCGACCAGCTCCGCGAACATTCCAAGGAGATTGGCTTCCCATGTGTGATAAAGCCGCTCATGTCGTCGTCGGGTCACGGACAGAGTATAGTCCGCGGTCCAGAACAGCTTGAGAAGGCTTTCAACGATGCAATGGAGGGAAGCCGCGGCGACGTGAAGGAAATCATCATTGAGGAATTTATACACTTTGAGTCGGAGTTCACCCTGCTCACTGTCACACAGAAGAACGGGCCTACTCTGTTCTGCCCGCCGATTGGCCATGTGCAGAAGGGCGGCGACTACCGCGAGAGCTGGCAGCCGTTCCAGTTGCCCGAGGACGAGCTTCGCAAGGCAGAGGACATGGCTGAGAAGGTGACACGCGCGCTGACCGGTGCCGGACTGTGGGGCGTGGAGTTCTTCCTCACCAAGCAGGGCGAGGTGATATTCTCAGAGCTTTCGCCGCGTCCGCACGACACGGGCATGGTGACACTTGGCCACACCACCAACCTTTCCGAGTTTGAGCTTCACTTCCGCGCCGTTATGGGACTGCCCATCGCCGGAATCCACCTTGAGCACGCTGGAGCGAGTGCCGTGATACTGTCGCCAAAGGAGACCAACGATCCGCTGCCTTACAACTTCATCGATGCATTGCGCGAAGACCGCACCCGCATACGCATCTTCGGCAAGCAGGAGGCTCACGTGGGACGCCGCATGGGTGTGGTGCTCTGCTACGGCGAGCCTACCGACGACACCACAGCCCTGCGCGACAAGGCCAAGCGACTCGCCAAGACAGTGCTCGGAACCGACCCGTATATGGACAAATAATGGATTGCGCCATACTTCAGCAAGACAACACAGGCAGGATCCGTACTCTTCAGGGAGCGCGGTTCCTGTTTGTCGTTTTAATATACCTGAGCCATTGTGTCACACCGCGCACCGTCCACCCCTTCGACTTTGGCGGTGAGCTGGGAGTGGCGTTCTTTTTCACTCTCAGTGGGTTTGTGCTCTCATGGGGCTACGGACCTCGTGTGAGCCGTGGCGAGTTTAAGCCGAAGCAGTTCTTTTGGCGCCATTTCTGGCATTTCTATCCACTTAATTTGCTGTTGTTCGCAGTTGCTCTGGCGCTTGACTTGCGTGCAGGGCATTGCTACGACTGGATGCAGCTTGCGTCGTCGCTGCTGCTTGTGCAGGCGTGGATTCCGTGGAACCACACACTTTATAACGTGAACGCTGTGTCGTGGTTTCTGTGCGACATAATATTCTTCTATGCCATCTTCAAATGGCTGTATGGATGGATAATGGGGTTGCGTGGCTTTGGGTGGAAATTCGTGGCGTTTGCCGTGGCTTACTGCATTGTGGCGTGTAATGTGCCAAAGGACATGGTCAACTGTACGCTCTATGCCAATCCACTGTTGCGGTCGGTCGACTTCGCGCTTGGCATTGTGGTATACCGGCAGTACAAGACCCGGCAACTCATGACATTCAGCAGGAGAAACGCCCGTTTTGAGCTTCTTGCCTGGCTGTTTGCCTTCTGGATTTTGTATAATGCCTACCAGTGGCTTGACGGTAACGGGTTGCGTTGCGCTGCTCTCTTTTGGCCATTTGTGCCCACTCTCGTCATTGCCCTTGCCGTGGCTGATGGCACACGCGGTGTTATGGCGCGCCTGTTGGCATCGCGTCTAATGGTGTGGCTTGGCGGCATAAGCTTCGAGTTTTTTATGGTTCATCTGCTCGCGATGCGCCTGACGCAGCATTGCATAAGGTTCGAAGCTACAGCGGAGGGTGACATGGAATACTACCTCGTGTCGTTTTTCGTGACAGTGGTCTTGGCATGTGTGCTGCACAGTTGTTTTGTAAAACCCATTGCTGGCACAATAAACCGGCACCTTTCACGTTCTTGAATATATAACAACCAAACTAAGATAATGGACAGCAAACACTATTCAATAATAAACCTCCCCAAGATTTTCGACCCACGCGGCAACCTGACCGTGGCTGAGGGCATGAACCAGGTGCCGTTTGATGTACGCCGTGTCTACTGGACCTACGACGTGCCGTCGGGCGAGAGCCGTGGCGGACACGCCCACAAGCATTGCCGCGAGCTGATAATTGCCATCAGCGGCTCGTTCACCGTGACGCTCGACAACGGCACGGAGCGCAAGGCTTTCCACCTGAACCATCCTTGGCAGGGGCTGCTTGTCGAGACCAATGTGTGGCGCACGCTTGACGACTTCTCGTCGGGGGCAGTGTGTCTCGTGCTGGCGAGCGACCCCTTTGAGGAAGAAGACTACATCAGGGAATACAACGAATACATAGAATATATCACCACATGATTCAACTTGTTGACTTGAAGAAGATAACCGCCCTTCATGCCCCGGAACTCAATGATGCCCTGCGCGGCATCGCCGACAGCGGATGGTATCTGAAGGGTAAGGCAACCGAGCGCTTCGAACACGACTACGCCACATACATCGGCACGCGCCATTGCGTGGCATGTGGCAACGGTCTCGATGCCCTCACGCTCATCCTGCGCGCCTATGTCGAGATGGGCATTATGAAGGCTGGCGACGAGGTGATAGTGCCTGCCAACACCTACATAGCATCGATAATAGCCGTGACGCGCTGCTCTCTGCGCCCCGTGCTCGTGGAGCCGCGCCTCGACACGCTGCAGATTGATGACGCGCTCATTGAGCGTGCCATCACCAGCCGCACGCGCGCCATAATGATTGTGCACATGTATGGACGCTGCGCCTATACCGACCGCATTGGCGACATCTGCCGCCGCCACGGTCTGAAGCTGATTGAGGACAACGCCCAGGCTCACGGCTGCCGCTTTGCCGACAGGAAGACCGGCGCGCTTGGCGATGCCGCCGGGCACAGTTTCTATCCCACGAAGAATCTCGGTGCGCTTGGCGATGCCGGGGCGGTGACCACCGACGACAGCGAGCTTGCCGACATGGTGCGTGCCTTGGGCAATTACGGGTCGGAGCGCAAGTACGTCTTCTCGCATGTTGGTGTGAACTCTCGCATCGATGAACTTCAGGCTGCCGTGCTCGACGTGAAATTGCGCTACCTTGACGAGGAGAACCAGCGCCGCCGCGACAACGCCCTCTTCTACATACGCAATATCAGCAATCCTGCCGTCAGTGTGCCGTCGGAGGACTACTGGCGGAACAGCGTGTTCCACATCTTCCCGTTGCTGTCCGCGCGCCGCGACGAGCTGAAGCAGTATCTTGCCGACAATGGCGTGCAGACCGACATCCACTATCCAATACCGCCCCACAAGCAGAAGGCCTACTCCGAGTGGAGCGCCATGTCGCTGCCTGTGACCGAGCGCATACACCGCGAGGAACTCAGTCTGCCCGTCAGTCAGGTGCTGACCGATGAGGAGCGTGAGGAAATCGCCCGCTTGATAAATGAATTCAATTAAGAGGCTAACTTTGATAAACTGATTATGACAATAAATGAAGTAACCGCCAGTGAGTATGCCGAGCGCATTGAGCGCCATCCACATATCTTCAACACTCCGGCTTTTGCCCGTCTCAACGCCCACAAGGCTGACTCCGTGCACTACCTTTTGCTCAATGACAATGGCAAGACGCGCTTCGGACTCATACTCGGTGAGCGCGGCGGCAAGCTTCTCTCGCCGTTCTCTGCTCCCTTCGGCGGTTTTTCCATAAACCGCGAGCAGGGTCTTGAGAAGATTGATGAGGCTGTAGTGGCGCTCTCCGAATACGCCAAAAAAGAGCGGAAGGACATACGTATTGTCCTTCCGCCACAAATATATGCCCATAACCTCACCACGTCGTGCATAAACGTGCTCTCGCGTCATGCCCGCCTGCACCATGTCGACCTCAACTACTACTTCCCAATCAGGAAGTTTGCCAATTATACGGAGGTACTCGACCGCAACGCGCGCAACAAACTTCGCCAGGCAGAGAAGAACGCCTTTGAGTTCATCGCCGTCGAGCGCGACGACATTGACGGCATACGCCGCGCCTACGACGTGATTCGCCGCAACCGTGCCGAGCACGGCTACCCCTTGCGCATGTCGCTTGAGGATGTCGAGGCTACGATAAAGATTATCCCTGCCGACTTTTTCCTATTGCGTCATGAGGGCGAGGACGTGGCTGCCGCACAGATATTCCATGTGGCAGACGGCATTGCGCAGGTTATCTATTGGGGCGACCTGCGCGCCTACTCGCATCTGCGCACGATGAACTATCTTGCCTACCGCATATTCGAGTACTACTCGCATGAGTGCTTGCGCATCCTCGACATCGGGCCATCCACCGAGGATGGCGAGCCAAACTATGGATTGTGCGACTTCAAGACAGGCATCGGCTGCGACGTTACGCCAAAGTTTGTCTTCGAGCTACTTCATGATGATGCAGGGTTAGTATGATTTATCTTATTGTCTTTTGTCAGTTGTCTTTTACAAACTGCTTTACCCTCTTCACTTGTATTCCATAGTTGAAGCTTTGTGTTCCCGTGACACCGGCAAAGTTCACAGCCACGAGTTTTGCCTTGTCATTTACTACCGGGCTGCCGCTTGAGCCGGGCAGACTTGGAATGGTGTACATTATCTTGTCGTTGTCGGATTTCTGTGATATTGTGCCGCTTGTGATTTGTGCCTTTATGCCTTGTGAGGTGTTGGAGAGGGTGAAGCCGGCATTGAATCCGAGCATGTAGAGTTTTTGGTCGGTCTTCAGCTCGTCATCATCCGACGATGAGAAGAGATTCTTCAGTTTGTCGGTGAAGCCTTTCTCGTCATCCTCTGCGACGTCAAAGATGTATTTGTCGTTTGGAGTCTGCTTGTTCTTTAGCTGTAGCATAGCCAAATCGACGTTTTCCTTGTCTGACTTGGCTACAACCACGCAAGGAATGAAGTCTGATGACTTCGTGACGAAAGTGTTGTTGTAGGCAATTCCGAGTTCACACACCGTCTCGACCTTCAGTTCGCTCAAGTCCATGGTCTTGATGTTGTCTTTTATCTCGGAGTCGTTGCCGTAAGTCTCTTGCAGTTTCGACTGTTCCTCCTCGATTTCCTGCAGTTTTTCGCGGTCAACGTATACGTTGCCGTCGTATTCGTTGTAGGAGTAACATTCCTTCTTGTTCTCTTCAAGTTCGTTGTACTTTTCCGACAGCGACTGCATCTCCTGACTTATCATCTCCGTGAGGTAGCCCAACAGGGAGCGTACAGACTTCTTTGTGTCGGAAAGTGCGATTGACGGGTCGGCAACGTGGCGGTTGGTAAGAATTTTGCCGTCTTTGGAGATGAAGAATCCTGTGCCAGTGATCATCTTGCGCTTCTTTTGGATTTCTGAAAGATCCATTGTGAAGTCGTCGAGGTCACCGTCTTCGTCAAAACCAGTGAAATACCATTCTTTGCCAGTAGGTAGAGTGATTTTGTAGTAGTACTGGTTGGCAATTAATACGACTCCCGACCCACACTCGTCAAGAATGTCATCGGATGATTTAGTGGAGTTGCACGATGCTAAACTGATGAACAGGAATAGCATCCAAACTAATGACTTGAGATTTTTCATATTATTATGGTTTGGTTTCTTGATTCCAGTTGTGTTGAGATGCAAAGTTAGGCAATTTTGTTTGATGCCACTGAAAAAAAGTCAAAATTTTGCTCGTGGCATCGAAGAAAATCACCATAACAAATAATTCTTGGAGGGGCACAACAACGAAAAATCAGATGAAAAGTAATGAAAAAATGGAGAGAAATTGAGGGGAAGGGTTGATGAAAGAAATTAATGAAAAAATTAACGAACCATTAACGGGAATGGTTCGTTAATTTTTTCATTGGTGATGTGGTGAAGGACGGGGGCGGGGCGCCCCCGCTCCCAGTTATTCGGTGATAATGACCGTCACGCCGCGTGCTGCCTGGGCTCCCATGACGAGGGCCTGCTCGATGTCGGCGGTCTTCGACGGACCAGATATGAACACTCCGAGACCAGTATCTGGCATGGTGATGCGTGCGTATGCCTCGTGCATGTTGTTCACGATGCCGCTTTTTGGCAGCACGATGACGAGGTATTCGGAGATGAAGCATACAGCCTTCTCCTTCATTGACTGTGGTATCCATACGCAGCCGTTCTCTGCCACGCCTATCTCGCCGGCGACAACGCCAACATCGGTGCCGTTGAGAGCCTGGGCGTCAGCCACGGTGTCGGGGTTGAGGGTGGCGATGGTCACGTCTTCGAGGTTGGATGCTATTACCTTTGCCTCGGGGTAGGCACGGCGCACAAGGTCGTCGAGCTTGTCGCCCGGCTTGGCGAGGATTACGTTGCTGCCTACGGTCTTGCTCATGTCGATGAACTGCTGCAGGGTGTCGTCGTAGGTGATGCCAGACACGTCGGAGGCGGGCATGTCGTATTGCTCGCGGGTGGCAAGGCGAAGCTTATTTAGAAGTTCTTCTTTGTAACTCATGTTGTGTTGTGTTGAAAAGGAGGTGTCGAGCTCCTGCTCGACACAAACCCTATAGATTCGTTTAAATTATAGTGTCGAGCGGAAGCTCGACACCCCCTATAGATTCATTTTAATCATAGTGTCGAGCGGGAGCTCGACACCCCCTATTTTACTTTGCCTTTTTTCCAGAGGGTTTGGAACGAATTGCTTGCGAAGTGGGGCAGGGTGTGCGCCACGCCCCATGGGTTTATGGCGCGTATGTGGGTCATGCCGTCGGGGATGACATTGGCGAGAGGTGCAAGCTTCAGCGCCGATGCGTAGAGATAAGGATGGTTGAAGAGCACCTCCATGCCCTCCGACATTATTTTCTTCACAGGGTCGGCACGGTGGAGCGAGTCGAGCTTCTGGCGCCACAGGTAGACCTGCGAGCCGGGATTGACCTTCGACGGACACACGTTGTCGCACGACAGGCATAGGGTGCAGGCTGACACGTTGTCGCTGAAACGGCTCGGGTCGCGCAGCATACCGAGGTTGATGCCGATAGGACCGGGGATGAAGTAAGTGTAGGAGTAGCCACCCGAGCGGCGGTAGACAGGGCATGTGTTCATGCATGAGCCGCAGCGGATGCACTTCAGGGTCTCCCAGTGCTCAGGGTCGGCGAGGATGTCGCTGCGTCCGTTGTCGACGAGGATGACGTGCATCTCTGCCCCCGGGCGTGCCTGGCGGAAGTGCGACGTATAGGCGGTTGTGGGCTGGCCCGTTGCCGAGCGGCACAGCAGTCGCTGGAAGACAGCGAGTGATTGGTAGTCGGGCACGATTTTCTCGATGCCCATAGCCACGAGGTGAAGCTTAGGCATTGACGTTGACATGTCAGCGTTGCCCTCGTTGGTGCACACCACGATGTCGCCGGTCTTTGCCACGCCGAAGTTGCAGCCCGTCATGCCGGCCCCTGCCTCCATGAACTGGTTGCGGAGGTGCTGGCGCGCGCAGCGCGTGAGGTAAGTAGGGTCGTAGTTGCCAATCTCCTTGCTGATGCCCTTCTCCTCGAACATGCGTCCCACTTCCTCGCGCTTGAGGTGGATAGCAGGCATTACAATGTGGCTCGGTTTCTGGTGGAGGAGCTGAAGGATACGCTCGCCGAGGTCGGTTTCCACCACGTCGATGCCGTTTTGCTCAAGGAACGGGTTCATGCCGCACTCCTCGGTAAGCATCGACTTAGACTTGACCATCTTCTTCACGCCGTGCTGCTGAAGGATTTCGAGCACCGTGCGGTTGAAGTCGTCGGCGGTGCGTGCCCAGTGCACAATCACGCCCCGGCTCTCAAGCTGTGCGGAGAACTGCTCCAGGTAGTCTGCGAGGTGGGTTATGGTGTGGCGCTTTATCTGGCTGGCGTGCTCGCGCAGGTCCTCCCACTCGGGCAGTCCCTCAGCCATGGCGTCGCGCTTCTGTCTAACCGACCAGAACGTGGCGTCGTGCCATGTTGTCTTCTCTCTGTTTTCGTTGAAGCGTCGAGCCGCTTCGGAATGTAGTGTGCTCATAGTCCTGCTGCTAATATCTGTACTACGTGGATGAATTTAATAGGTGTCTTCTCCCGCTTTGCGATGCCCTGCATGTGCATCAGGCATGACGAGTCAGGGCCGGTGATGTATTCGGCTCCGGTAGCCATGTGGCGCTTTATCTTGTCCTCGCCCATGCGCTTCGACACGTCGGGCTCCTCAATGGAGAACATGCCGCCGAATCCGCAGCACTCGTCCTTGCGCTCCGGCTCCCGTATGGTGATGCCGTCGACGAGGCGCAGCAGGTCGATGATTTTGTTGAACTGCGGGACGTTGCGCTCCGAGGGCGACGACAGTCCGAGCTCGCGCACGCCGTGGCATGAGTTGTGTACGCTCACCACATGGGGGAATTTCGCCTTGAGGCTTGTAGGGCGCACCACGTCGTGGATGAACTCCACAACGTCCATGATTTTCTTTGACGTGAGGCACTCGTGCTGTCCTTTGGCGAGGCGCGGGTGGTAGAGTTTCACGAAGGCGGCGCATGAGGCTGACGGAGCCACCACGTAGTCGTAGTCGGCAAAGAGTTTGTCGAAGTGGTCGGCAATCTTGCCCGCCATCTTTTCGAAGCCGGCATTGGCCATTGGCTGTCCGCAGCAAGTTTGGTTGAGGGGATAGTCGACGTCGAGGCCGAAGCTCTTGAGGAGCTTGAAGGTGGCGACACCAACCTCGGGGTAGATGGCGTCGACGTAGCAGGGTATAAACAATCCTATTTTCATAATGTTAAAAAGTCATCCACTTTTAATGTGTTTTACTAATACTAAGTTGTATGCAAAAGTACAAATTTTGGATGGATAAAGAAAATATTGTCACTAAAGTTTTTATATATTTAGTAGTATAAAATTCATCGCTTTCATACAATATTATATAACTTTGTGCATTTTATGAGTATGAGGACATTCAAGTATATATACATAATAGTGTCGGTGGTGGTATGTACGGTGCTTGCATTGGCATCGTGCAGCCCGGTTGAGGACGGCCTGGCATATGCAGGCGACAACACATCATGCCCGGAGCCCACGGTGGCATACGAGGGCAAGTGGACGGTGGGCGACGTGCAGTCGGCGTCGGGCACGGCATGGCTGTCTACGCGTCAGCTGTTGCTTGACGATGTGCCTTACGCAGATATCATAAGGCAACTGATGCCGAATAGCGACATCACGTCGGCAAAGAAAACCTATGATGGTGACAATGTGCTGAAATGTGTAGCCAGTCAAACATCGGACAATTCCACGCTGCTTTCGATAATGCCAGCCACGTGGCATGTGGCAGCCATCGTCGATGGCGAGTCACACAGCATCGACATATTCATGACGCAGACAATAAACGGACGCGACGACCAGTCTTGGGGCACGGTGTCGAAGACCGGTGTGCTGACCCTTATACTGCATGTCACGTCGTATAGCGTCGACGGGGGCGAAGCCGTTCCGGCAGCCTTAAAACTTGTGTTCACGGCAAAACGGCAAAAGTGAGGCTGATGAAACCCGAAGAGAAACTGATTCTTGACATACACCGTGGAGACCGCTCGGCGATGCGGCGGCTCTACGACCGATATTCAGGATTTGCCATGGCGACAGCGCTGAGGTACGTCCCGGACAGGGATGACGCGTGCGATATCGTGCAGGACGCCTTTGTGAAGGTGTTCCAGTCGGTGGCGCAGTTTGAGTATCGTGGCGAGGGCACGCTCAAGTCGTGGTTGTCGAGGATAGTGGCAAATGAGGCTCTCGGGTTTCTAAGGCACCGCTCCGGACTGACCTTCACCGATGACATTCCCGACGATGCCGCCGACGCTGAGGACCCCGACATCAGCCAGGTTACCGACGAGCAGCTTGCCCAGTTGATAGCCTCGCTGCCAGAGGGCTACCGCGTAGTGCTCAACATGTATGTGTTCGGTGAGATGAGTCACAAGGAAATAGCCGCCGAGCTGGGCATATCGCCGAGCACGTCGGCATCGCAGTTTTTTCATGCCAAGAAGATGTTGGCACGTATGATAAACGATTTAAGAAAGAAGGAGATAGTATGAAGCAAAACGATTGGACCAATGACCTGCGCCGTCGGCTCGCCGACCGTGAGGCGCCTGTGCCCGACGACTTGTGGAACAAGATAGAGGCGCGGCTTGAAGCCGAGAAGCCACACCGTCGCCCACGGCTGTTGCGGCTTGTTGCGGGCTTTGTTGCGGCAGCCGCTGCCGTAGCGCTGCTCGTGGTGGTGGCATACAGGGCAAACGAGGACACCATAACAAAACTTGCCGACATCGCCCATCGGAACGGCGGACTCCCGTCCGCCGCCCAACCCGATGTAGCCGCCCATCGGAACGGCGGACTCCTGTCCGCCGCGCAGCCCGATGTAGCCGCCCATCGGAACGTCGGACTCCCGTCCGCCGCGCAGCCCGATGTAGTCGCCCATCGGAACGTCGGACTCCTGTCCGCCGCACAGCCAAATGTGTCTGCAAATGTCGATAGTCAAATTTCAGACGTCGTGGCTAGCAAGCAAAGCGTGGATGTTGAGCAATGTGCGAATGACGAGCCGCATGTGAAGAATGACGAGCGTAATACAGGCAGCGAGCGGTTTGCCGGCAGTGGACAGCATATGGCTGGTGAGAGTTGGCTGCGCGGCGGACAGGAGCCCGCCGTTCCGGTGCGGTCGCGTTTCACGGTGAGCGCTCATACAGGTGGAGCGTTTCTGGATAGCTATAATGCCGACTATCCGTGTTTGCGCAACAGTAAGGTCTCAGATATGTATGCCGACGACGGCTACGGTCCAGTTAATGGCTATGCACTGATGGGCAGCGCCATGCTGATGCCGAGGTACAAGGAGGTGAAGCATCATGCGCAGCCCGTGACGGTGGGCTTGTCTGTTGGCTACGCCCTCAACGAGCGTCTGTCGCTCACGACAGGAGTGACCTACATGCGCGCTGTGACCGACTTCATCAAGTCGTCGGGTAGCGATGAAATCAGTGAGCGCCAGAAACTCCACTATATTGGCGTGCCCATAGGCGTGAAGTGCAACGTGTGGGGCAACGACCGCATACAAACCTATCTGACGGCAGGCGGCGAGGTTTACTTCAACGTGGCTGCTACACTCACGGCTGGTGGCGAGACGAGCGACACCGACAGAGACAGGACTTTGTTCTCGGTGAACGCGGCTGCCGGTGTGCAGGTGAACGTGGTGCCGCATGTGGGTGTGTATGCCGAGCCAGGCGTGAAGTATTATTTCGACAACAAGAGCCAAGTTGAGACAATATTCAAGGACAAGCCATGCAATTTCAGCCTGCAGATAGGTATGAGAGTAGGTTTCTAAACGACAATAAAATTTCCCTAACTTTGCCTTTTACACCAACTAACCTATTATAAAATGTAAAAAACACACACCCTTTCAGAAATATTTCGTAATTTTGCACGTGTATTGAAATTTAGAAATAATAAAAAACTATATACGAATATGAACGTTTTAGAACTAAGTGAACAAGAGATTGTAAGAAGACAAAGCCTTCAGGAGCTGCGCAACATGGGCATCGACCCGTATCCGGCAGCCGAGTTCCCAACCAACGCCTTCTCGGAGGACATCAAGAAGGAATTCAAGGATGATGACGAGAAACGCGAGGTTGTGATTGCAGGCCGCATGATGAGCCGCCGCGTGATGGGCAAGGCAAGCTTCGTGGAGCTGCAGGACTCAAAGGGCCGCATCCAGGTATACGTCACACGTGACGACATCTGCCCGGGTGAGGACAAGACTCTCTACAACACAGTGTTCAAGCGTTTGCTTGATATCGGTGACTTCATCGGTGTCAAGGGTTTCGTGTTCCGCACACAGACTGGCGAGATCTCCGTTCACGCACAGTCGCTTACTCTCCTTTCAAAGAGCTTGAAGCCGCTGCCTATCGTGAAGTACAAGGACGGTGTGGCTTACGACAAGTTTGACGATCCGGAGCTGCGCTACCGCCAGCGCTACGTCGACCTCATCGTCAACGACGGCGTGAAGGACACATTCCTCCAGCGTGCCACCGTTGTGCGCACCATCCGCCGCGTGCTCGACGAGGCTGGCTACACCGAGGTGGAGACGCCTACACTGCAGTCTATCGCCGGCGGCGCTTCCGCACGCCCGTTCATAACACACTTCAACGCCCTTAATATAGATATGTATATGCGTATCGCCACTGAGCTTTACTTGAAGCGCTTGATTGTTGGCGGTTTCGAGGGTGTGTATGAGATTGGCAAGAACTTCCGCAACGAGGGCATGGACCGCAACCACAACCCGGAGTTTACCTGCATGGAGCTTTACGTGCAGTACAAGGACTACAACTGGATGATGTCGTTCACAGAGAAGCTGCTTGAGACAGTCTGCATCGCCGTGAATGGCTCGGCAGAGCGCAAGGTCGGCGACAACATCATCTCGTTCAAGGCTCCTTACCGCCGTCTGCCTATCCTCGACGCAATCAAGGAGAAGACCGGCTTCGACTGCAACGGCAAGACTGAGGAAGAAATCCGCGCCTTCTGCCTGGAGAAGGGCATGGAGGTAGACGAGACAATGGGCAAGGGCAAGCTCATCGACGAACTCTTCGGCGAGTTCTGCGAGGGCACATTCATCCAGCCTACATTTATCACCGACTATCCTGTTGAGATGTCGCCTCTGACAAAGATGCACCGCTCAAAGCCGGGTTTGACAGAGCGTTTCGAGCTTATGGTGAACGGCAAGGAGCTTGCCAATGCCTACTCAGAGCTTAACGACCCGCTCGACCAGGAGGAGCGTTTCAAGGAGCAGATGCGTCTTGCCGACAAGGGCGACGACGAGGCAATGATTATCGACCAGGACTTCCTCCGTGCTCTCCAGTATGGTATGCCTCCTACATCAGGCATCGGTATCGGCATCGACCGCTTGGTTATGCTCATGACAGGCCAGACAACCATCCAGGAAGTGCTCTTCTTCCCGCAGATGAAGCCCGAGAAGAAGATACCGCAGAGCAGTGTCAAGGAATGGGCAGAGATTGGCGTGCCAGAGGAGTGGGTATACGTGCTCCGCAAGGTGGGCTTCAACCTCATCGCCGACATCGCCGGCGAGAAGGCTCAGGGCTTGCAGCAGAAGATTGGCGAGGTGAACAAGAAGTACAAGCTTGGTTACGAGAAGCCGTCGGTTGACGATATCCAGAAGTGGATTGAGGCAGCCAAGACAAAGGCAGCACCTGCTGAAGCAGAATAAAGAAATGCAAAAATGCAGGAGACAATGGCGAAATGCCATGGTCTCCTGCTGTTACTAATATCAACAATTAAATATTACACGAAGTGTTCTCTTGTGGAAAAATAGCTATTATTGGCGGCGGCAGTTGGGCGACTGCCATTGCCAAGATTGTGATAGGTCACACCCATCACATAGGGTGGTATATGCGGCGCGACGACAGCATAGAGGAGTTCAAGCGCATCAGCCACAATCCTAATTATCTTACGAGTGTACACTTCAACACCGACGAGATATTCTTCTCAAGCGACATCAACCGCATCGTTGAGGCCTACGACACGCTCGTGTTCGTGGTGCCGTCGCCTTATCTGAAAAACCATCTCAAGAAACTCAAGACCCGGTTGCGCGACAAGTTCATTGTCACGGCAATCAAGGGACTTGTGCCCGACGACAACATAGCATGTTCGGAATTCTTCCATGAGGTGTATGATGTGCCCGACGAGAACCTTGCCTGCATTGGCGGTCCGTCACACGCCGAGGAGGTGGCGCTTGAGCGCCTGTCTTATCTCACCGTGGGATGCTCCGACCAAGAGAAGGCGCAGGCCTTCTGCGAGGTGCTCGACTCGGAATACATCAAGACAAAGACAAGTCTCGACGTGATAGGCATCGAATATTCATCGGTGCTGAAAAATGTCTACGCCATTGCATCCGGCATATGCAGCGGCTTGAAATATGGCGACAACTTCCAGGCGGTGCTAATGTCGAACGCCGTGCAGGAGATGTCGCGCTTCCTGACAGCCATCAATCCCATCGACCGCAGCATCTACGACTCTGTGTATCTCGGCGACCTGCTCGTGACGGGCTACTCGCGCTTCTCGCGCAACCGAACCTTCGGCACCATGATAGGCAAGGGCTACAGCGTGAAGAGCGCGCAGATAGAAATGGAGATGATTGCCGAGGGATTCTTCGGCACAAAGTGCATGAAGGAGAAAAACCGCCACCACCATGTCAATATGCCAATTCTCGACGCCGTATATAATATATTGTACGAGCGTATAAGTCCACAAATAGAGATTAAACTTCTCACCGACTCATTCCGTTAGCTATGGGACAAAGAGATGAAAAAGACAAAATCAAGACCCGTAAGTAGAAACTTGCGAGCTACTTCTACGACATGTCAAAGCTAATATTTACGGCAATGGTGTTGGGTGGTATGTCTTCATTATATACAGACGATTTCAAGCCATATACAATACCTGTAGTAATAGCAGGTGTAATATTGACATTCATTACAGCATTTGTTGCAAACCGAATTTTAAAATATTAATAATATGGAAGGATTACTTCTTATTTTTATATTAGGTATCATCATCGTAGGTAGTTTCCTTGCCTGGACCTACACCAAGAAGGGCGAGGAATGGTTGAAGAATCTCTAAACTCACATAGAATACAGTATTAAGCATAAACTTATAAAAATCAAAACTCAAATGAAAAGTATCAGCTTAGACATCACAAAGGCTGCCCAGTTCCTCTCAGAGGGCGCAGTCAAGGCTTATGAACCCCAGGTAATCGCCGCTCACGAGGCATTGGAGAACGGCACATGCCCTGGCAACGATTTCCTCGGATGGCTTCACCTTCCGTCATCAATCACTCCTGAGTTCATCGCTCAGCTCCAGAGCGTGGCAAACACTCTGCGCGAGAAGTGCGAGGTTGTGGTTGTGGCAGGCATCGGCGGCAGCTACCTCGGCGCACGTGCCGTAATCGAGGCTCTCGGCAACTCATTCGCTTGGCTCGTTGGCGACAAGAAGAACCCGACAGTCGTTTTCGCTGGTAACAATATCGGCGAGGATTATCTCGCAGAGCTTACAGCTTACCTGAAGGGCAAGAAGTTCGGTGTTATCAACATCTCAAAGTCTGGCACAACCACAGAGACAGCCCTTGCATTCCGTCTTCTCAAGAAGCAGTGCGAGGAGCAGCGTGGCAAGGAAGAGGCAAAGGATGTTATCGTTGCCATTACCGATGCCCACAAGGGTGCCGCACGTGCAGCAGCTACAAAGGAAGGCTACAAGACATTCGTTATTCCTGACAATGTAGGCGGCCGTTTCTCAGTGCTCACTCCGGTTGGCTTGCTGCCTATCGCTGTTGCCGGCTTCGACATCACATCACTCGTGAAGGGTGCTGCCGACATGGAGAAGGCAACCGGCAAGGATGTTCCGTTCGACGAGAACCCTGCTGCCATCTACGCTGCCGTGCGCAACGCTCTCTATGCAGAGGCAGGCAAGAAGATTGAGATCCTCGTTAACTTCCAGCCGAAGCTCCATTATATGAGCGAGTGGTGGAAGCAGCTCTACGGAGAGTCTGAGGGCAAGGACGGCAAGGGTATCTTCCCTGCAGCTTGCGACTTCACAACCGACCTTCACTCAATGGGTCAGTGGATTCAGCAGGGTGAGCGCTCTATCTTCGAGACTGTCATCAGCATCGAGACTCCGGAGAAGACTCTGCTCTTCCCGCACGACGACGAGAACCTCGACGGTCTGAACTTCCTTGAGGGCAAGCGCGTTGACGAGGTGAACAAGATGGCTGAACTTGGCACACGTCTGGCTCACGTCGACGGTGGTGTGCCTAACATCCGCCTCTCTGTTCCGCAGCTCAACGAGTATTACCTCGGTCAGATTATCTACTTCTTCGAGATTGCCTGTGGCATCAGTGGCAACGTGCTCGGTGTTAACCCGTTCAACCAGCCGGGTGTTGAGGCTTACAAGAAGAACATGTTCGCCCTGCTCAACAAGCCTGGATATGAGGCTGAGAGCGAGGCTATCCAGAAGCGTTTGGCTGAGGAGAAGTAATAAAAAAAACGAAAAGCAAAGCCCCACCCCCTTACCCCTCCCCGACAGGGGAGAGGCGAGGGGGTGGGGCTTCTTTATATTCAATATGAAAGAAGCAATAAACAGATACAAGCAGTCGCACGGTTTCGAGACATTCTCGCCACGCTGTGTGCTCTTCGACATGGATGGTGTGCTCTACAACTCCATGCCCAACCACGCTGTGGCATGGCAGGAGGCTATGAAGCAGTTCGGCATCCACTTCACTGCCGACGATGCCTATGCCACGGAGGGCGCTCGGGGCGTTGACACCATACGCAAGTATGTGCGTGAGCAGCAGGGCAAGGAGATATCACCTGAGGAAGCACAGCGCATGTATGACGTCAAGACATCCATATTCCACAAAATGCCGACAGCTCCTATCTTCCCGGGTGTGATTGACCTCATGCAGAAGATAAAGTCAGCAGGACTGACGATAGGTGTCGTGACGGGCAGCGGACAGCGCCCGCTCATCAAGCGTTTGCTGAACGACTTCAATGGTTTTCTCACCGAGGACCACATCGTCACTGCCTACGACGTGGAGCGCGGCAAGCCCAATCCCGACCCTTATCTCATGGGGCTCCGCAAGGCTGGCAACCTGCAGCCTTGGCAGGGCATAGTGGTTGAGAATGCTCCGCTTGGAGTGCGTGCCGGGTCAGCCGCCAATTGCTTTACAATAGGCATCAACAGTGGTCCGTTGCCCGACTCTGCTTTGTCAGACAATGGTGCGGATGTCGTATTGCAGAAGATGACTGAGTTGTGTGATTTGTGGGAGGAATTGCTATGATGAATGAATATTTTGATGCCGACCTGAGCAACAAGCGCATTGCCGTGTTATTGTCGGGTGGT
Organism: Prevotella sp.; assembly: GCA_050875085.1. Lineage (GTDB taxonomy): Bacteria > Bacteroidota > Bacteroidia > Bacteroidales > Bacteroidaceae > Prevotella. The sequence continues at coordinate 27,061 of JBNMLZ010000019.1, forward strand.
GTCGACAGTTCTGTAGTGGTGCATGAACTGGCGCAGCGTGGCTTGCATCCCGACTGCTTCTACATAAAGATTGGTCCTGAGGAAAAGGAGGAGTGGGACTGCACCTCGGAGGAAGACCTTGAGATGGCTACGGCTGTGGCACGTCGCTATGGCTGCAAGCTTGAGGTGGTCGACTGTCATCATGAATATTGGGACCAGGTGACACGCTACACCATGGAAAAGGTGCGCTCGGGTTTTACACCCAATCCCGATGTGATGTGCAACAGGCTGATAAAGTTTGGTGCCTTCCACGAGAAGCGCGGTCACGACTACGATCTTATCGCCACCGGACATTACGCTCAGACAGAGATAGACGATGAGGGAAGAAAATGGCTCACCACGAGTCCTGATCCGGTGAAGGACCAGACCGATTTCCTTGCCCAGATATACGACTGGCAACTGCGCAAGGCGATATTCCCCATCGGGCACTACGAGAAAAACGAGGTGCGCGAGATTGCCGAGCGCGAGCACTTGATAAACGCAAAGCGCAAGGACTCGCAGGGCATCTGCTTCCTCGGACAGATAAACTATAATGAGTATATCCGTCGTTACCTTGGCGAACAGCCAGGCGATGTGATAGAGCTTGAGACAGGCAAGCGCATCGGTGAGCACAAAGGTCTGTGGTTCCACACCATCGGTCAGCGCAAGGGACTTGGCTTTGGTGGCGGTCCGTGGTTTGTGGTAAAGAAGGATGTTGGAAACAATATTCTGTATGTAAGCCATGGCTATGACCCACAGACAGCCTATAAGAAAGATTTCATGGTCCACGACTTCCATTTCCTCACGTGCGAAGTGCCAATGCAGCGTGTGACATTCAAAATACGCCATACACCGGGTTATCTGCCGGCTACCGTGGAGCACCTGCCCGACGGACGATTGATGATACATGCCGACGAACCTATACATGGAGTGGCGCCAGGACAGTTTTGTGTGGTCTACGACGAAAGGCATCACCGCTGCTATGGATCGGGAGAAATCACAGTTTGACAAAAACATAAAAAACACCGCCAATATTTTGCGAGCCTTCGGCTTTGCAAAATATTGGCGGCAAAAACAATAAAAACCGTGGAACGGATTATATCAATATTGATTGTGAAAGTTTATCAATATTGATAGTGAAAGTTTGTTCCAATGTTTTTTATTTTTATTCCCCAGATGTTTTTTATAAAGCTTATTCATAAATCAGAGTTCCTGACAGGCACCAATAGCTGTTGCTGCCGCCTTCGGGGGCGCCTTGTGGAATCTGCACACATACAGTGTGCTTACCAGCCTTCAGGTTGCCGAGAGGAATGTACTCAGGATTGGTCATCGTTCCCGGACACCAGTTTGAGCGGCTGAGGTCAGACGAGCTCAGACCGTTGGAGAAGTTGCCCGAGCATGGGTTGTTGTTGCGGTAGGTGCCGCAGTCGTCGCGCCAAGGGATAAATGTTATGACCTTCTGACCGTCGATGTAGATGGTGTTTGGCTTTTGGTTGAACTCGTCGCCACCGTCCCAGCCGCCGTGTCCGGTGGTGAGGTAGTAGAGGCGTGCGTTCTTGGCATCCTCCTTCAGTTCGAATGAGGCGTTGAGCGAGTCGTTGAGCATAAAGATAGGGTAGGGCTGGCCAGCCTGCTCCATGTAGTTCACGGTGTTGAACAGCGGCAGCGTCTTAGGCATCTTGCGGTCGGCATCGGGGTAGTACTTCAACTTCACGCTGAGTCGGTGACCCTTGGCATCCCAGTTGCCGATGTATGCGCCAATCCACACCTCGCCCTTGAGTTGTTCAGCCACGGCAGTCACCTCAGCCTTGTAGGTCACTGAGTCAACCCATGTCTGTCCGGGTACCTTGTTGTGGTTGTATTTGCGCACGCCGAAGCCAGTGAAGAAGCGCATCAACTCCAGTGGCACGTCATAGGAGCTGGTTGAAGTGAGTCCGTGGTAGTCGGTGTCGCCACTGTGGAATGAAGGCACACTGTTGAGGTCGCGCAGTGCGTCAATGAACGACTGTGCCTTGTCTGTCGGCACCATGAACACCGAACCAGTGCGGTCATAGGCATCACCGTCGGAATACTGCACTGCCTCGACAAACACCTGACGGTTACTGATGTTGTCGGGCAACTTTACTTTTTTGAGCACCACGGTGCCTCCGGCAGCCACATACACCTTGTTAGGCTCCAGCTGTCCGTCGGGCATCTTGGCATTGTTGAAGCAGATGGTCTGCTGGTCGAACACTGGCACGGAGATAACACCGCTCTGGTTCACGGCATACGTATAGTTGCTGTTGTCGAGATAGTGCCCCCAGTCGTCGGGCAACAGCTGCGACGGTTTCTTTATAGCCTTTATGTCGGTGGCTTCCTGAACGGAGTCGCCGTTGCGCACAACGCGCAGCACAAGTCCGTCAGGCACGCCTGCGTATGATTGTGGTGTGCCGCGGAAGGCGATGTCGTTGGTGTACCACACGTCGATGGTGTTGGAATTGACGATGGCGCGCATAACCTTGCAGTTGAGTCCGAGATACTTCTCCTGTCTGATTTCCTTCATGCCCTCGCCATATTCGAACGGAGTGTTGGTATACACTACCTCATCGTTGGGCATTGTGGCGCGGCGGTAGGTGCATCGGCGACTGTAGTCAATGAAGCTCTCCTGGCGCAGTGTCTTCTCCTTGGGCTCGTCTTTCTTGTTGGCATCAGGGTCGATGTATTCCAGCTTCACCTGGTCGCCATATATCTTCATGAGTGTACCTCCGGGATATGCCTTGCCTTTGTACGTTGAGCGGTAGGTCACCTCGATGGCGTTAGCCTTCTTCAGCTTCTTTGCATAGTTCTGTGCATTGGCAGCAGTGAGCACAAGTGAGCCAATGAGCAGGGCGCAGATTCTTTTGTTCATTTTCTGATGATTTTAGTTTGTAAGTTAGTTGATTTAGTCGCTTTGCGCATTTTGTTGATTGCAACGATGCTGCAAAGACAGTGCAAAGGTAGTGCAAATAGAATACAATACAAAATGAATTTATTCAATTTCTGTTATTGCTGACAATAAAATCCGTAATTTTGGTATTAATAGTATGCTTTAACTTTTATAATTTTGCAGCAAGCATTAAAAGCGTGTTACAAATATAGAACTTATTTCAATAAAAACAGATTATTATGAGAAAGTTTTTTATCATTGCAGCATTGGTGTTTATTGGCACCGTGTCGCTCTGTGCACAACCAAAGGTTTACATGACAAAGGAGATATCTCCAGAGTCGCTCGTCCGCATATACAAGGCTCTCGGCGTTGAGGCTCACGGACATGTGGCTATAAAGATAAGCACCGGCGAGATGGGTGGCAACAACTACCTGAAGCCTACGCTCATCCGTGGATTGGTTGACGAGGTGAACGGCACTCTCGTGGAGTGCTGCACAGCCTACGGCGGCAGCCGACAGGACAAGTCGAAGCACTGGGCTACGGTTCGTGCACACGGGTTCGACTCAATTGCCCCGGTTGACCTTATGGATGAGTTCGGACAGATGCGTATCGCGGTGAAGGACAAGAAACACATCAAGTATGACATCGTTGGCGACCATCTTGCCAACTACGACTTCATGATCAACCTTGCCCACTTCAAGGGTCATGCAATGGGCGGATTCGGCGGTGTGCTGAAGAACCAGTCAATAGGCGTGGCGTCAACAGCCGGCAAGGCTTACATCCACACAGCAGGAGCAACCGACAATCCCGACTCCCTTTGGGCAAACCTCCCCGCCCAGGATGCTTTCCTTGAAAGTATGGCTGCAGCAGCGCAGGGTGTTGCCAACTATTTCGGCAAGGGAAACATCGTATATATAAATGTGATGAACAACATGAGTGTCGATTGCGACTGCGACTCTCATCCTGCCGACCCTAAGCTCAAGGACATGGGCATACTCGCCTCCACCGATCCCGTGGCTCTTGACCAGGCTTGTCTCGACCTTGTGTTCAACCATAAGGGCAAACCTGGCGACGACGAGAAACCGCTCATTGAGCGCATCAACCGCCAGCACGGCACGTATATCACCGACTATGCCGAGAAAATCGGTCTTGGAAGCAAGACGTATAAGCTGGTGATGATTAAGTAATGTATTAGGTATTAGAATGAAGAAAGATTGTATGCTGTTCCTCGCGCTGGCCACTGCCATCTCTGCCAGCGCAGGAACAAAGGATAACATTGCCGACACCACCCGCCTCCACTCTATTGATGAGGTGGTGGTGACCGGCTCTAACAATGCAACCCCAAGACGGTTGCTCCCCTACACAGTTTCCATTGTCAACGACCGTCAGATTGAAGCCACAGGCAAGACACAGTTACTCGCTGCCTTGTCTGGCGAGGTGCCGAGCCTTTTTGTAACGCAGCGCAACATCCTGGGATTTGGAGTAGGTAGTCATGGCGGAAGCGGCGGCATAAAAATTCGCGGCGTGGGCGGCAGCCCGACAAGCGGTGTGCTGATGATGGTTGACGGACAACCGCAGTTTGCAGGACTCTACTCACATCCAGTAGCAGACTTTTACGAGTCGGAGTATGTCGACCATGTGGAGGTGTTGCGCGGTCCTGGTTCTGTGCTCTATGGCTCCAACGCCATGGGTGGCGTGATAAACGTCATCACAAAGCGGGCTAAGAAGGACGGTGTGCAGACAGCCATAACATCGCAGTATGGCTCGCACAACACGTGGCAGTCGTCCGTCACCAACATGACGCGTTTCGGCCGCTTCTCGTCGCTTGTCTACGCGGGCTACGACCGTACCGACGAACTACAGAAAAACTTCGACTTCAAGCAGTCGAGCATATACGCCAAGATTGGCTATGAGCTGTCACGCCGATGGAGTCTTGCCGCCGACTACTCGCTGATGAACTATCGCGGCAACGACCCCGTGAACGCGCGCATCGCCAACCCCGAGTCAACCGACGTGTATCACCAGAATGTCACCCGTGGCGAGGCATCGCTGTCAGCTACAAACAGCTATGGATCAACAAACGGCGTGGCACGCGTCTACTATAGCTATGGCAACCACTACATCGACGACCCGCGCCATTTCCACTCGCTTGACGACCGTTTCGGCATTCTTGCCTACGAGAACTTCTCGCCGTGGCGAATGTCAACGGCAACCATAGGCTTCGACTTCAACCGCTACACGGGCAAGATACCCGTTTCTGGTGGCCATAGCCATGGCGACGGTAGCCAACAGGCACAGATGCAGACCATCTCGCGCAAGTTCATTGCCGAGTACTCGCCATACGTCACGTTGCAGCAGAGGCTTTTCGACGACCTGCTGACGCTCAACGGTGGCGTGCGCCTTGCCATGAGCAACCGCTTCAGCAACCAGTGGCTGCCGCAGTTCGGCTTTACCGTGCGCCCTGCCGACGGATGGAGCGTGAAGGCATCCATAGCCAAGGGCTACCGTAATCCGGCTTTCAACGAGATGTATCTCTACCGAATAGCCAATCCCGACCTCAACCCGGAGCGCATGATGAACTATGAGGTAAGCATAGGAAAGCATTTCTCGCGCTATCTAATGCTCGACCTGACCGCCTATTATGCCAAAGGTTCAAACCTCATACAGACGGCGAGTGTGCCTACTGCCGAGGGTGGCACCATGCAGCGATACATGAATACTGGTTCGTTCATCAATAAGGGTATAGAACTGTCGGCGCGAAGCAACCCATTGGAAAATCTCCTGCTCCGCGCGTCGTACAGCTATTTGCACTCGTCGGTCAGCGACCTTACAGCGGCACCGCGCAACCAGTACTTCCTTGGCATTTCATGGCGCGCCTTGCCACAGTTCAACATCGACGCCCGGCTCAACGGTGTAGGCGGACTGTTTGTCTACAAGGACATGGCGCGCGAGAACTACGCGCTGCTGGGTATGAAGATAACCTACACGCCTGTGCCATTCCTCGACATCTTCGCCAATCTCGACAACATCACCGACGTGAAGTACCAAATAAACCGAGGGTACGACATGCCGGGATTCACGGCAATGGGTGGAGTGAAGGTTAGGTTTTAAGTGATTTACCCAGTTCGTTGATATATTCCTTTGGCGTTACGCCAGTGAATTTCTTGAACATACGGCTGAAATGTTGCGGATATTCAAATCCCAATCCGTAAGCCGTCTGGGTGATTGACTCACCGGAAGCCAACAGGTTCTTTGCCTGTTGGATGATGTAACTTCTGATGTAATGGCTTGCAGTATCTCCAGTTGATTTCTTTATCAAGTCACCGAAATAATTGGCGGACACACACAGCTTGTCAGCACAATACTGCACAGTTGGTATGCCCAAAGACAACTGTTTGCCATCATCAAAATATTCACAAAGCAGACTTCTGAACTTCTTCAGCAAGTCTGTATTTTCTATTTTTCTTGTCAGGAATTGCCGATTGTAGAAGCGGCGGCAATAGTTGAGCAGCACTTCCAGATATGCCACGATGATGGTATCTTGGAAGTCATCACGCATGTTGTTCTCTATCTCATCGCGTATTTGCCGCATCAACGACACTATGGTTTCATGCTCCTCATCCGACATGTGAAGAGCTTCATTAATGCTGTAGTCGAAGAAAGAATAATCCTTTAAGGTCTGCTCAAGATGAGTTCCGTGCAGCAAGTCGGGATGAAACAGCAAAGCCCAGCCTTTTATGTCTACAAGTTGCCCGTTTTCTTCCTTCCCTCCTATTTGGCCTGGAGCCACACAAATCAATGTTCCTTCCTTATAGTCATATTTTCCGAAGCCGTATGTCAAGTCAACCGCCACATCGTCACGAAGAAAGATACCATACACACTATAGTTGCAAAGGCAATGGCGAACGGGCGGCAATGACGAGTAGTCTATGACACTGATGAGTGGGTGGGTATCCTTATGGCCAAGATACTCACTATAGTCGCTCACGTTTTTTACTTTCAACAGCTTGCTCATTATAGCCCGTTTTTAATATTCCTCTGCAAAAATAGCCAAACGACGCGAGAATAAAGAATATTGGAGCTATTTTCCTTGATTTTGGTACATGTTCAGAGATTCTGTATACTTCA
>JBNMLZ010000020.1:0-30659 GCA_050875085.1 Prevotella sp.
GAATCCGGCTGCAATCACGTCGCCCTTGTTGAGCAGCTGTGGCGGGTCGGGCTGTATCTCGCGCTCGATGCGGTCGCGCAGCGACTCGCACAGGTTGATGCGCTCGCCTATGGAGCGCAGCTCCTCGTTGTCGCTGTATAGGCAGGCGGTCTTTATGGGCACTATGGCTTGCAGGGCAAGCTTGAGCTGCACGACCTCGCGCGGCGACACGCGCCCGACAGCCACCTTGGATATGATGCGCTCCATGTCGCCGATGCGGTGGAGGTTGTCGTCGAGCACCTGCCGGAAGTCGGGCTTGCGGAAGAACGTCTCCACCACGTCGAGGCGCTTGTTGATGGAGTCGACGTCCATCAGCGGGAACACGGTCCAGCGCTTTAGCAGGCGCGCTCCCATGGCTGTGGTGGTGCGGTCGATGACGTCGAGCAGCGACACGCCGTCGTCCTGCATCGACTGGAGCAGCTCCAGGGAGCGTATGGTGAACTTGTCGAGGCGCACGTAGCGGTCCTCCTCGATGCGGCGGAGCGACGTGATGTGTCCCAGGTGGGTGTGCTGCGTCATCTCAAGATACTGCAATATGGCTCCGGCAGCCACTACGCCGAGCTTCAGGTGCTCCACGCCGAAGCCCTTCAATGACTTCGTGCCGAAGTGCTGCAAGAGTTTCTGTCGGGAGCTTTGCTCTGTGAGCATCCAGTCGTCGAGCTGGAAGGTGCACCACTTGTTGCCGAAGCGCGCCTCAAACTCCTGCTTCATCTGGCGGTCGTGGAGCACCTCCTTGGGCTGGAACGAGGCGAGCAGCTTCTCGATGTAGTCGAACGTGCCCTCGCCGGTGAGGAACTCGCCGGTGGATATGTCGAGGAAAGCCACGCCGCACTGCGTCTTGGTCATGTAGACGGCGGCGAGGAAGTTGTTCTCCTTGTAGTTGAGCACGTTGTCGCTCATCGCCACACCCGGCGTGACAAGCTCGGTGATGCCTCGCTTTACGAGCGTCTTCGTCAGCTTGGGGTCCTCAAGCTGGTCGCAGATGGCTACGCGCTTTCCGGCGCGTATGAGCTTGGGCAGGTAGGTGTCGAGGGCATGGTGTGGGAAGCCAGCCATCTCGGTGGCGGCGCCGTTGGGGTTCTTGCCGTTGGAGCGGCGCGTGAGCGTGATGCCGAGAATCTTCGACGCCTCCACGGCGTCGTCGGCATAGGTCTCGTAGAAGTCGCCGCAGCGGAAGAGCAGCAGCGCGTCGGGATGCTCCTTCTTGAACGTGTAGAACTGGCGCATCATGGGCGTCAGCCCGTCGTCCTTCTTTTTCTGAGCCATAATATAATGATAAGTGGTTTCTTGTATTTTTTTTTACTTGTCTGTGATTTGTTTTGGCACGCCCCCTGAAAACGGGCAAAAGCCGAAACATACAAAAGAAACAAAAAAAAACTGAATACGCAAGAATGAACGGACATTTTTTCGCAAATGGACGCCCACACAACGTTTTACCGACAAATAGGTATTGCGCAAGTGCTTAATTCAGAGTAACTTTGCAAGCGTAAAACAATAGGTGGGGACGACCATAGACATCCTCACACAAGTATAGCCACTATTAAAATTCATAATGTTATTGTATAAAGAGCAAAGGAGCCGGCTGTGAAGTCGGCTTTTTTCGTGGTTGGACAGGAAGTACAGGTCTTTTTGACAGGAAGACATGTCTTCATGTCTAAAAAAATCTTGTACCTTTGTATTCATGCAAACGAACAAACGATTTTTCCTATCCGCGTCATGGATTGTGTCGCTCCACGTCCTGACGCTCCTTTTTCTGTCGCTCTTCCGCGGCATCGAGTACATGTCGCTCAGCGGCATGATTGCCGACCCGTCGGCAAGTGTTGTCCCCGCCTTTGTGCGGGGCGTGTGGTTTGACAACGTCATAGCGTGCTACATCAGCGTTGTGCCTCTTGTGGTGACCATCGCGGCAGCCGTCTTCGGCAGCACACAGAGGGTGTTGAGAAAGGCTGCCGTGTGGTGGTATGGCGTGCTCGGCAGCATGGCGTTCATGGCGTCGGCAGCCAACATACCCTACTTCGCCTACTTCTTCAAGAACATCAACTCATCAATCTTCGAGTGGTTCTCCTACGCCGGCACCACGGCAGGCATGGTGACAGGCGAGAAGTCATACTTCCTGTACATCGCCCTGTTCTTCGCCTGTGTAGCCGTCTACGCATGGCTCATGACACTGCTGCGCCGACGTTTCGACAGGCTCATGGCCATTGGCGACGGCAATGCCGCCACCCACAGCCGCAACAACACCGCCACAGGCTGCATAGCACGCCTTATAGTCCTGTCGGCCATGACAGGACTGTGCGTATTCGGAATACGCGGGCGCACAGGCTACAACCCCATAAAGATTTCACAGGCCTACTACTGCGACGACGCCTTCCTCAACCAGCTCGGCATCAACCCGGCGTTCAACCTGCTCACCTCAGCCCTCGACGACATGCGCAAGGAGAACCGCGAACTCCACCTCATGCCCTACCCCGAAGCCATCACGCTCGCCCGTCAGAGCCTCGGCATAAGCGGCAAGTGCGACTCGCTGCACGTGCTCCGCAGATTTGTCGACAACTCACACAACCCTACAAGCTACCCAACAAGCTACCCAACAAGTAACCAACAAGCTGCTCCACAGAAAAAGAATGTCGTCGTGATACTCATGGAGTCGATGTCTGCCAATTTCCTACAGACCTTCGGCCAGCAGCAGCACCTCACCCCCACCCTCGACTCGCTCTACAACCACTCGCTCGCCTTCATGAACTGCTACAGCGCGGGCATACACACCAACCACGGCATGACCGCCGCCCTGTACTCATTTCCGGCTCTCATGTTCCGCAACCTCATGAAGGGCACCGTCACGCCCCACCGCGACGGCATACCCACCGTGCTCCACAAACAGGGCTACCACACGATGTTCTTCATGACCCACGAGGCGCAGTATGACAACATGAAGGCGTTCTTCGCCACCAACGGCTACGACGACATCTACTCACAGGAGGACTACCCGAAGGATGAGGTGGTCAACTCGTTCGGCGTGAGCGACCACTTCCTCTTCAGCTACGCCCTCAACAGGATAAACCGACAGGCGGCAACAGGCAAGCAGTTCTTCGCCACGCTGCTCACCATCAGCAACCATCCGCCATACATCGTGCCGTCGTGGTTCAAGCCAAAAACGAAAGACAAGGAGACGCAAATAGTGGAGTATGCCGACTGGTGCATAGGCGACTTCCTAAGACAGGCGCAGCGACAGGCCTGGTACAGGAACACCATCTTCGTGATCATGGCAGACCACGGAAAGATTGTCGGCAAGGTATCGGGCGAACTGCCACAGTCGTACAACCACATACCGCTCATTATGTTCGGACCGGGCGTGCCGACAGGCAAGGTGGAGAAGCTCGCCACGCAGGTGGACGTCATGCCTACCCTACTCTCACTGCTCGGCACAAGCTATGAGTACGACGGCTTCGGCATCGACCAGATGACCACCGAGCGCCCGCTCGTGTTCTACTCCGCCGACAACCAGATTGTGGCTCGCTCCCACGACCTCTGCTACATCTACGAGCCCAAGACAGGCAAGGCGTTCTACTACCGCACCACCCCACACTGGGGACTGCGCGAGGTAAAACCCTCAAAGGCGTTCGACCCCCTGCGCCGCTACGTCTTCTCAATGATACAGACAGCGCAATACATTCTGCTCAAGAATTAACCCGGAACGGCGGACTCCCGTCCGCCGAAGCAGCGCACCCCACCTGTCGGAACGGCGGACTCCCGTCCGCCGAAGCAGCGTACCCCACTTGCCGGAACGGCGGACTCCCGTCCGCCGAAGCAGCGTACCCCACTTGTCGGAACGGCGGACTCCCGTCCGCCGCCTACAATTGTCCTTTACTCAATCAAAACGACAACCAATGCCATCTTACCTCGACCGAAGTAAGCACGTTGAACGACCGAAGTAAGCACGTTGAACGGTCGAAGTAAGCACGTTGAACGACCGAAGTAAGACAACAAACAAGCATCATCCGGACAACAAACAGGCATTATCCGGACAACTTTTCAAACAAGAGTGTGCCGAAATTCGAGTTTCGACACACCCTCGTTTGAATTCTTTACAACAGTTGACCTTTGTCAACTTTTATCCATATTTCCCAAAAAACATTCAATTTGTATACAAGAATAGCGCACAACACGCTTCTTCTATATGTATACAATTTGCATGAAACGTATGAAAACTTCTTTAATAATCTCAACTTACAACAACCCCGACATGCTGCGCCTGTGCCTCATGAGCGTCACACGGCAGACCAGGATGCCCTACGAGGTAATAGTAGCCGACGATGGCTCCACCGACGAGACACGGCAACTGATTGAACACTTTGCAAGGATTTTCACATGCCCACTCAAACACGCATGGCAGGAAGACCGAGGATTCCGCCTCGCCGAGTCACGCAACAACGCACTGCGCATGTGCGAGGGCGACTACGTGGTGTTCATCGACGGCGACATCATCATGGAACGCCACTTCATCGAGGACCACGAGCGCATGGCACAGGAGGGATTCTTCGTGGTAGGCAGCCGCTCCAAGCTAAGCCCATCGACAAGCAAGCAACTCATACGACGCCACCGGATAGGCGTGCACTGGTACTCGCGCGGCGTGCGCAGCCGGCTCAACGCGCTATACATGCCATGGCTCGCGTTCTACACGCGCAACCTCTACCGCAAGGTGCTTGACAAAGGGCGTGGATGCAACATCGCCGTGTTCATGAACGACCTGAAGAAGGTCAACGGATTCGACGCCGACATGGTGGGCTACGGACTGGAGGACACCGACATCATCGTGAGGCTCGTGAACCTCGGACTGAAACGCACATGGGCGAAGTTCCGCGCCATAGAATTCCACTTGTACCACAAGGAGAAACCCTTTGCCAAAGACAACAGGCAACTGCTGGAGAAAAATCTCAACAAGCTGCAGTGCAACAACGGCATTGTGTGCTACAGCTAAAACAAAAGAAGAATGATGACACCAAACAACACTCACCCACTACTCGACATTATAATTCCCGTCTACAACACGGCGCAATATCTTGAACAGTGCATACAGTCGGTCATAGCGCAGACATTCACCAACTGGCACATGCTGCTCGTAGACGACGGCTCGACAGACAACTCACCGCAGATATGCGACAAATGGGCAGAGCGCGACCCACGCATCACCGTCATACACAAAGCCAACACCGGACAGGCCGACTCACGCAACGTGGCACTCGAACGCTCCACCGCCGAACTCATAGGCTTCGTGGACAGCGACGACTGGATAGAGCCTGACATGTATGCGACGCTCATCAACGCCATGCGCGGCAACAATGCCGACATAGCCTTGTGCAGCCACTTCAAGGACAACATGAGCGAAAGCCAGGCAAAAAGCATCGTGGGTGTGGGCAACGGAAACAGCGCAGTGATAGAGGGCGACAACATACAACGGCTCATCATCCGCGACCGCATACAGAGCTATATATGGCAGATGGTGTTCAGGCGCGAGTGCCTTGCCTACCGTATGCCTAACCACATCTGCTTCGAGGACTATGCCGTACTGCCGCACTGGTTCGAGAACGCGCGGCGAGTGGTGTGCATCCAACGCCCACTCTACCACTACCGTATGCGCAAAAGCAGCGCCGTGCACGAAAAATCGCCCGAGAAGGAATACGCATTCTTTGAGGCGGAGAAACAGCGGTTCGAGTTCTACAGGAATACACCCATGCGCGACGAGAGCACACGCCAAATGGTTGTACGCTGCCTGAGAGTGGCTAAATACATCACACGCATGAACATACAGCGACACGCCATCAACACCTATCTGCACAGCATAAGGCAACAACTCGCCAACATCTCCACAAGCTTCTCACGCCAACTAAACCCCAAAGACAGGCTGCTGTACTGGCTGCTGACACACCACACAAGGCTGTTCATCGCATACCAGAAAACCGAAAAGGCAGTGATGGTGAACAAGAGGAGCAACAACAAGAGGCTGTACGAATGATAAAAAAGAATATCCACACAGGATGTTGATAAATGTGGATAACTTCGTAATTGACTGATAATCAACGCGAAGTTATCCGCATTTTTTGTGAAATAACCTTACTGCAAACAGCCTTTACCCTTACTGCAAACAGCCTTTACCCGTGGCGGAGGTCTCCGGCCTCCGCAGCAGCCAAATACCGACAGCCGGATATTGTGAAAAAGCGGGGTGCAGCGGAGGCCGGAGACCTCCGCCACGGATAATATGGTTGCAGACATGGGTAATATGGTTCCCTGCAAACAAGTTATCCACATTTCAACGCAAATGCAAAAAAACGCCGCGAAAACAAAATGCAGTTAATAACACATGAAGTTATCAACAAAATTGTGGATAACCTCATAAACTGCTGATATACAATACCTGTTTATCAACAAAACCTGTTTGTAATCCTGTTGGTTACACATATGTTGCCTGTTGATAACCCTGTTTAACTGTTGATAACTTTTACAATACGACGTGTTGATAAGTCCACTTTTCCACAGTTATCAACATATTCCTGTCGTTACCTGTATGAGCCTGTAACCGCCTGTAAGTCCCATAAGCAACAAACAGGCGAAGACAACAGGTAACGACAGGAAAAACATATCGGTAACAACAGGACACACATATCGGATGCCGTTTTTATCCGTGGCGGAGGCCGGAGACCTCCGCCACGGATAAAATATCCTACGCACGGACACCAATCCTCCCACTCATACACTATAACCTGTTCATAACCTGTGGAAACCTGTTGATAACATGTTGATAAGCCTGTGGATAACTCGCCAGTTATCCACAGGCATACAGGTATAAACCCATAGATGTGGATAACTATACACGTTATAAACCCGTTATACAAAAGTTTTCCACAAATTATGAAAGGAAAAAGATATAAACTTATTAACTTTGCAGGTTCAACAGACAAAGTGTGGATAATGCACCTATCTCGCTCAAAATCAACAGGAAGATATAAAACGAGCCTGTTTATAACACAGGGTATAATGTGGATAGCCGAAAATACAGGAAACAAGCCCTGTACTTATCAACATATCAACACCACATCATACTCATACTATTTCTTTTTTCTTCAAAAATAAAAAAGAGATATATAATAAAGAGTGTGGATAAAAACAAGGCATCAGAACCCTGTGTCTGAAAACTCGCAAGTGTTCCAAAATTCCTATGAGGTCAAAAATACCAATGTGTTCCATTCTTCGCATAAGACGGGAACAACGCTGGAAAACACCTACTTACGACGGTTGGAACACCAGCAAAAATGAACAAGAACGACAAACAATAATAAGATATGAAAAAAGAGTGGATTGAGAAAGGTTATGTCGACGAACAGGTAGACAAAACCTTGGATTTGAAACAGGAGATACGACGCCTGTGCAAGGAAAAGGACGCCATCATTCTTGCACACTACTACACGGTAGGCGACATACAGGACATCGCCGACTTCGTGGGTGACTCGCTGGCACTGGCACGCAAGGCAGCCGAAACCGATGCCAAGGTGATGGTGATGTGCGGCGGTCACTTCATGGCTGAGACCTGCAAGCTCCTGTCGCCCGACAAGACCGTCCTGTGTCCCGACCTGACAGCAGGATGCTCGCTTGCCGACTCATGCAAGGCTGAGGACCTCAAGAAGTTCAAGGAGGAGCACCCGGGCTACAAGGTGGTGAGCTACGTAAACACCACGGCTGCCGTGAAGGCGCTCACCGATGTTGTTGTCACCTCGGGCAACGCCGAGAAGGTGATGGCAAGTTTCCCCAAGGACGAGAAGATTATCTTCGGTCCCGACTACAACCTCGGTAACTACATCAACAGCGTGTCGGGCCGCAACATGCTCCTGTGGAACGGCGGCTGCCACGTTCACGAGAAGTTCTCCGTGGAGGGCATCGTGAAGCTAAAGAAGGAGCACCCGGGCGCGCTCGTCATGGCTCACCTTGAGTGCAAGGCTCCCGTGCTTGCCATTGCCGACGTGAAAGGCTCCACTGCCACGATGCTCCACTATGCCGAGCAGCATCCCGAGCAGAAGGAATACATCATCGCAACAGAGGCTGGAATACTGCACGAGCTGGAGCGCAACTGTCCGGGCGTGAAGTTCTATCCGGTGCCGCCTGAAGTATCAGAGGGTGGGGTAGGGTGCTCGTGCAACGAGTGCGAGTACATGAAGAAGAACACGCTCGCGAAGATATACAACGCGCTGAAGTATGGCTGGCCTACCGTGGAGGTTGACCCGCAGATTGCCAAGGAAGCCGTGAAGCCGATAGAAAGAATGCTTGAGCTGTCGTAATGAAAATAACAGTATCCGACGAATACCTCAAGTACAAGGACTTCATTGCTGGCATACCTGCCGCGTTTGACACGTGTGGCGGCGAGACGCTCAAGGACAGGCGCAACAGCGTGAAGGTGCTCCACCACGACGGACGGGCATTTGTGGTGAAGCGCTTCAAGCGCGTCAACCTGCTGCAGGCTGTCATCTACACGCTGTTTCGCCCCACGAAGGCGGAGCGCGCCTATAGGTTCGCTGCCGAAATGCGGCGCAGGGGCATTTCCACGCCCCGTGAGATAGCCTACATGGAGCAGACGCATTGTGGACTGTTCCGCACGGGTTACTTCGTCTGTGAGCAAAGTATGGGCCGTGAGGCGTTCGAGCTGCTGATAGACGCCAAGGAGTTCTGCCGCCCGCTGACCGACGCCATTGCTGACTATGTGGTGTTCATGCACAGTAGGGGAGTGCTGCACGGCGACCTTAACTCAGCCAATTTCCTGTTTACTGAGACGGCACAGGGCGGATACAGGTTCGACGTGATCGACACCAACCGCTCTCACTTCCGCGACGGCATGCCGACCGACAGGGAGTGCCTGGAGAACCTGAAGCGTTTCACCCACCGCCGCGACCTCTACGAGTATTTCATACGAGGGTATGCGCGCCGGCGCGGATGGAACGAGGATGCGACACTCGAAAAAGCGATAAGACTGTTGGACAGGTTTGAGAACAGAAGAATAAAGTTATAAATAAAAAACGGAACGTCGGACTCCCGTCCGACGCATAGCAAACAGAAAGGTTGAATTTGTAGCTATGCGTCGGACGGGAGTCCGCCGTTCCGTTATTAGTCATAAGCTTGGATATGTCGTCGGACGGGAGTCCGACGTTCCGTTTTTAGTCACAAGCTTGGATATGTCGTCGGACGGGAGTCCGACGTTCCGATGGGAGTCCGACGCTCCGGTTAGATTTTTTTGTATATTTCGGTTACGCGCCGTGCCGTGTCGTTGTTCTCAAACCTTTTCACGTATTTGCGGCTGCGCGCAATCCTTTCTTCCCTTCCTCCTGCGCCGCGCAGGGTCTGGCGCAGGGCACCGGCGAGCATCTTTGGGTCGTCGGGCGACACATACAGGCAGTCGGGACCGCCTGCTTCCTCAAGACAGGAGCCCGTACAGGCTACGACAGGCAGACCGCTCTGTATGGCTTCGATGATTGGTATGCCGAAGCCTTCGTAGCGCGAGGGGTAGACAAATGTCTCAGCCATTTGGTAGATGGCCTGCAGGTCGTCGTCGTTGACGCCCGACAGGACGTGCAGCCGGGCGGCAACGCCGAGCCTTGCTGCCTCGCGCTCCACGCTGGCGGTGTATTTCGTGCGCCGTCCCACGACAACGAGGTGCAGCTCTTCGGGCAGCATGGGCAGTGCTTTAACGGCGAGCCCCACGTTCTTGCGCTCCTCTATGGTGCCCACGTTGAGTATGAATCGGGTAGGGAGGGAGAGCTTTTGGCGGGCCTGCTCCACACGGTCGCCTGCCAGCAATGACGAGAAGCGCCCTGAGCAGCTTTGGTAGATTACGTCGATGCGGCTTGCTTCCACGCCTCCATACTCCATTATGTCGCGCTTGGTGCACTCGCTGATGGCTATTATGCGGTCGGCCTCGCGGCATGTGAGGAGGAACTTGGCGCGGTAGACGGCGGCATCGATGGGGTTGTAGTACTCGGGGTGGCGCATGAAGATGAGGTCGTGTATGGTGACGACGGTGCGTATGCCAGCCGCGTGTATGCCGATGGGCAGCTCTCCGGTCAGTCCGTGGTAGATGTCAACGTGGTCGCGCTTGAGGTCCTTGACGATGCCCCAGGAGCGCCACACGGCACGCGCAATGCCGCTGTGCGCCTTCTCGGGGTAGACATAGCGCAGACGCTGCGTCTCCTTCACCTGGGAGCGCAGGTCGTCGCGCCCATGGTCGGGGGCGTAGAGCAACATGCGGCAGTTGGGAGGGAGGATGCGCGAGAGGTCGTTGACGAGCGTGCGGGAGTAGTTGCCAAGTCCGGTGGTGTTGCGGACAATGCGCTTGGCGTCGTAAGCTATGGTTGTCATGCTTTTGATATTGTTTTGTCGTTCTCTATGGTGTACAGTCTGTTGAATTCCTCGTGGGTGCGCTTCCAGCGGTTGTGCGTCCAGAGATAGAATTCGGGTTTCTGCTGAATGGTCTGCTGCAGGAGATCGAAGAATTGTCGTGTCAGCTCATGCTCGGGCAGGGTGTTGGGTTGCCGTGAGAGCAGGTGGAACGTGGCGGTGTAGTAGCCTCGGCTTGGTCGTGTGAGCTCAAGGAAGAACACGGCGTTGTTCATCTTGCGCATGATGCGCTCCGCTCCTGTGAACACTCCTGTGTCGTGGTTGAGGAAGGGCAGCCACAGGTGGATGTTGCTGTAGCGCGGTCCCTGGTCGGCAATGTAGCCGAACAGCGACCGCGTGTTTGAGCGGCGCAGTCTGACAAGCTCGCGCAGGATGTCGTTCTTCGCCACCACGAGTCCGGAAGGCTGTGATGAGCGTATGCGGCGGAACAGCCTGTCGAACAGTTTCGAGCGCAGAGGCTTGTAGACGAGTCCCATCTTCTGCCCCTCGGGGAAGGCGATGCCGGTGCACGACAGCCATTCCCAGTTGCAGTAGTGCCCGAGCAGCGCCCCGCAGTCCTGTCCCTCGTCGAAGCACTGCTTCACCTGTTCGGCACCCACGACCTTGAGCCTGTTGCGCAGTTGGCGGTCGCTGATGCTGAGCAGCTTGATGGTCTCGACGAAATAGTCGCAGAACCAGTGGTAGAACCTGTGCTCGATGCCCACAATCTCCTCATGGCTCTTTTCGGGGAACGACGAGGTGAGGTTGCTGCGCACGATGTGGCGGCGGTAGCGCACAATATAATACATTATTATATATGCGATGTCGCTCAGCGCGTAGAGTATGTGGAATGGCAGGAGCGAGAGCAGATAAAAGAAAGCGTATATGGGGTAGTACATGTGATGATGGGATATTACCGTGATAAAATTATTAGCCGAGATACTTGGCGAGTTTCTCCACGGCGCGGGCGCGGTGGGAGATGCCGTTCTTGATGTCCATGCCGAGTTGCGCGAACGACTCCGAGTAGCCTTCGGGGATGAAGATGGGGTCGTAGCCGAATCCCTCGGTGCCGCGCTTCTCCGTTGCGATGGTGCCGCGGACGATGCCCTCGAATAGGGTGTAGTCAGCCACGTCGTCGCGTCGGGCGAGACAGATGACGGTGCGGAACTGTGCGCGCCGGTCGGTCTTGCCGTCGAGACGGTGGAGCAGCTTCTGCATGTTGGCCTCGGAGTTGTGGTCGGTGCCCTCGGCGTAGCGTGCCGAGTGTACGCCCGGCTCGCCGCCGAGGACGGGCACCTCAAGTCCGGTGTCGTCGGCAAAGCAGTCGTAGCCGAAGTTTTCTACAATGTAGCGCGCCTTCTGTATGGCGTTGCCCTCAAGGGTGTTGGCTGTCTCGGGTATGTCGGCGTGGCAACCTATGTCGCTGAGCGACAGTATCTCGTAGCGAGAGCCGAGTATTGAACGTATCTCGTCGAGTTTGTGGGTGTTATTGGTGGCAAATACTATTTTCATTTTCTTGTTGTTTTTCTTCTTCTTCTTGTTTCACCTTAACCTTTATCTGGTCGAATCCCTCTCCATACACACCTATGACGCTGCTCTGCGAGACAAAGGCGCGTGGGTCTATCATTTTTATCAGTCGGAAGATGAGCACAGACTCGCGTTTCTTGGCAAGCAGGCATATCACCTTCATCTCCTTGCCCGTGTACCAGCCGTGTCCGTCGAGGATGGTCAGAGTGTGGTCGGTCTTCTGGGTGATGGCTTTGGCTATCTTCTCGTATTCGCGTGAGAAGATGAGAAACTGCACCGATTCGCGCCGGGCGTTCATCACGTAGTCGAGCATGAAGCACTCTATGCACATCGTGCACAGACCGAACACCACCTTATGGCAGCGCTGCAGTTCCTCGCCGAACTGCGGGATGAAGAGACATGAGCCTATTATGCAGATGTCGACACCGATGAGCACCGTGCCGAGCGAGAAGTCGTGGAACTTGTTCACCACGGCGGCAATGATGTCCGTGCCGCCTGTTGAGCCGTTGTGCAGGAATACGATGGCGAGCGATGTGCCCGTTATCATACACCCGATTATGAGCGACATGAAGTCCTGGCCCGGTCCGAGCACCTGGTAGAAGTTGCCGTCGGGTCCGGTCATGATTTTCTGTGCGCCCCACAGCAGGAACGAAAGGAAGAAGATGGCATAGATGGTCTTCATCATGAACTTGAGGCCCAGCACCTTCAGGGCTACAACAAGCAACGCGAAGTTGATGACGAAGTAGCTGTACTCGATAGGTATCTTCGTGGCATAGAAGATGATGGCCGACAGTCCAGTCACGCCGCCCGTCACAATCTCGTAGGGCAGCAGGAAGACGCACCAGCCGAACGTGTAGAGCATTAGTCCGAGGCTAATCCAGATGTAGTCTTTTGCCTCTTGCCAGATAAAACGATGGTCGATAGTCATAATGATTATTATTTTTGGTTTGTCACAAAATTACATATAAACAATCACATGACAAATAAAAATTCAATAAAAATGCAAGATTAAAGCGTAGCGGAGGTCCCCAGTCTCCGCAGCAAGCAATGAGCAGTTTTGTGTTTTGCCTTTATGTTTGCTGCGGAGGCCGGAGACCTCCGCTATGGATTTTACTTCACCACCACATTGACGATCTTCTTGGGCACCACGATAACCTTGATGACCTTCTTGTCGCCAATATATTTCTGGCTCTGCTCGTCTGCGAGCACAGCCTGCTGGATGGCGTCGTTGGTGGCATCGGCAGGGAACTTCTTCTGGAAGCGTGCCTTGCCGTTGAACGATATGGTGAGCTGCATCTCGCTCTCGACGAGATACTTCTCGTCGTACTTAGGCCACTGTGCGTCGCATACGGTCGTTGTGTGGCCAAGAGCGTGCCACAGTTCCTCGGCGATGTGCGGAGCGAACGGCGCGATGAGCACCACGAGTTGCTCAAGCACCTGCTTAGAGCGGCACTTCTGCTGTGCCAGTTCGCCCACGGCAATCATGAATGCCGACACCGAAGTGTTGTAGGAGAACTTCTCGATGTCCTCTGTCACCTTCTTGATGAGTTTGTGTAGCGACTTCATGCTCTCTGCCGAAGCCTCGCTGTCGTTAGGCAGGAACTCGTCGGAGCGGTTGTCGTAGTAGAGGTTCCAGAACTTCTTGAGGAAGCGGAAGCAGCCGTCGATGCCGTTGGTGTCCCAAGGCTTGCTGGCCTCCACCGGACCGAGGAACATCTCGTAAAGGCGCAGGGTGTCGGCGCCGTACTTCTCGACAATCATGTCGGGGTTGACAACATTGAACATCGACTTCGACATCTTCTCAACAGCCCAACCGCAGATGTACTTGCCGTCCTCAAGGATGAACTCAGCGTTCTCATATTCAGGACGCCACTTCTTGAAAGCTTCAATATCGAGCACGTCGGCGCTGACGATGTTCACGTCAACGTGTATAGGAGTAACGTCGTACTGCTTCTTCAATCCTGCGCTCACGAAGACAGGAGCCTTGGAGTGGTCCTCGGTGTTGATGCGGTACACAAAGTTGCTTCGTCCCTGAATCATGCCCTGGTTGACGAGTTTCTGGAACGGCTCTTCCTTGCAGCTCACGCCGAGGTCGAAGAGGAACTTGTTCCAGAAACGCGAGTAGATGAGGTGACCCGTGGCGTGCTCGCAGCCGCCCACGTAAAGGTCAACGTTCTGCCAGTACTCGTCGGCTTCCTTCGACACGAGACACTTGTCGTCGTGCGGATCCATGTAGCGCAGATAGTAGGCAGAAGAGCCTGCGAAGCCCGGCATGGTGTTCAGCTCAAGCGGGAACACAGTCTTGTTGTCGACGAGCGCCTTGTCTACAACCTCGCGCTTCTCAACATCCCAAGCCCACATCTTGGCGCGTCCCAATGGCGGCTCGCCGGTTTCCGTCGGCTTGTAGGTCTCAATCTCGGGGAGTTCGAGCGGCAGGCAGTCCTCGGGCAGCATCTGCGGCATTCCGTCCTTGTAGTATACAGGGAACGGCTCGCCCCAGTAGCGCTGGCGCGAGAAGATGGCGTCGCGCAGACGGTAGTTCACCTTCACGCGGCCCAGACCCTTCTCGGTAACGAATTTCTTTGTTGCGGCGATAGCCTCCTTGATGGTCAGTCCGTTGAGCGAGAAGCCGTCGAGAGTCTGCTTGCCCTCGGCAGGCGAGTTCTGCACGATGCCTTCCTTGGCGTCGAAGCTCTCCTCTGAAACGTCGGCACCTTCGATAAGAGGTATGATAGGCAGGTTGAAGTGCTTTGCGAAAGCGTAGTCGCGCGAGTCGTGTGCAGGCACAGCCATGATTGCGCCAGTGCCGTAGCCGGCAAGCACGTATTCTGAAATCCAGATAGGAATGTTCTCGCCAGTGAACGGATTCACGGCGTAAGAGCCTGAGAACACACCAGTTACAGAGTGGTTAGCCATACGGTCAAGCTCGGTGCGCTTTTTCACGTAGGCGAGATATTCGTCGACGGCAGCCTTCTGCTCGGCTGTGGTCAGCTTCTCGACGAGCTCACTCTCAGGTGCGAGAACCATGAAGGTCACGCCGAAAATGGTGTCGGCACGAGTAGTGAAGATGGTGAAGTCGAAGTCCTGTCCAGCCACCTTGAACTGCATCTCTGTACCCTCAGAGCGGCCGATCCAGTTCTTCTGTGTCTCCTTGATGGAGTCGCTCCAGTCGATGGTGTCGAGTCCGTCGAGCAGACGCTGTGAGTAAGCCGACGTGCGCAGGCACCACTGCTGCATCTTCTTCTGCACAACAGGGTAGCCACCGCGCTCGCTCACGCCGTTCACCACCTCGTCGTTGGCAAGCACAGTGCCCAGTCCCGGGCACCAGTTCACCATCGTCTCGCCCAGGTAGGCTATGCGGTAGTTCATGAGAGTCTTCTGCTTCTCCACGTCGCTCATTGCCTTCCACTGGTCGGCGGTGAACTCCAGGTGCTCACTCTCGGCAACGTTCAGTCCCTCGGTGCCCTTCTGCTCGAAGTGCTCCACTAGTTTTGATATAGGCTGCGCCTTTTGGCAGGAGTTGCAGAAGAACGACTGGAACATTTTTTCAAATGCCCACTGTGTCCAATGATAGTACTTTGGGTCGCAGGTGCGCACCTCTCGGTCCCAGTCGAATGAGAAACCGATGTTGTCGAGCTGCTGGCGGTAGCGTGCGATGTTGGCAACGGTAGTCACCTCAGGATGCTGTCCGGTCTGGATGGCATACTGCTCTGCGGGCAGTCCGTATGCGTCGTAACCCATGGGGTTGAGCACGTTGTAGCCCTCAAGACGCTTGAAGCGTGCGTATATGTCGCTGGCGATGTAGCCAAGCGGGTGTCCGACGTGCAGTCCGGCTCCCGATGGATAAGGGAACATGTTGAGCACGTAGAACTTCTTCTTCGATGCATCCTCGGTGGTGTGGTAGGTCTTGTCCTTCACCCACTGGCTCTGCCATTTCTTTTCGATTTCTCTGAAGTTGTATTCCATAATTATGATTTTACATTAATATTCATTAATATCGTTGTTATTTCTGCATGTCGTGCAGTCGCTTGTAGTAGCCGTTCTGTGCGAGAAGCTGCTCGTGGGTGCCACGCTCCACAATCTCGCCATCGTGCATAACGCAAATCTCGTCGGCGTTCTTGATGGTCGACAGTCGGTGTGCGATGGCAACGGTGGTGCGTGTCTTCATGAGTCGTTCGAGTGCGTCCTGCACAAGTCGCTCGCTCTCTGTGTCGAGAGCCGACGTAGCCTCGTCGAGGATTAGTATTGGCGGGTTCTTGAGTATGGCGCGCGCTATGCTGATGCGCTGTCGTTGACCACCAGACAGACGTCCGCCCCGGTCACCGATGTTGGTGTCGTAGCCGTGTTCTGTCTCCATGATGAAGTCGTGTGCGTTGGCGATGCGTGCCGCCTGCTCCACTTGCTCATCGGTGGCGGAGTCTACACCGAACGTTATGTTGCCCTTGAACGAGTCGTTGAAGAGTATAGCCTCCTGGTTCACGTTGCCAATGAGCTGGCGCAGGTCGTGTATGCCGAGGTCCTTCACGTTGATGCCGTCGATAAGCACCTCGCCCTCCTGCACGTCGTAGTAGCGCGGTATGAGGTCTACGAGCGTCGACTTTCCACTGCCGCTCTGTCCTACGAGCGCCACGGTCTTGCCTTTCTCTATCACGAGGTTGATGTCCTTCAGCACCCACTGCTCGCCGTAGCGGAACGACACGTGGCGGAACTCAATCTGGTGCTCAAACGCCTTGATGTGCACGGGGTTCTGAGGTTCCTTGATGGTGTTCTCAGCCTTCAGAATCTTGTCGACGCGCTCCATTGATGCGAGGCCCTTCGGAATGTTGTAGGCAGCCTTCGACACCTCCTTCAATGGGTTGATGATGGAGTAGAGCATCACGAGATAGTAGATGAATGTAGGTCCGGTGAGCATGTTCTGGTTGAGCACCAGTATGCCGCCCACCCACAGCACGATGACAATCATCACCGTGCCGAGGAACTCGCTCATCGGGTGAGCCATCTGCTGTCGTATGTTGACACGCTGCACCGACTCGCGGTAGTTGTTGTTGATGGTCTCGAAGCGGCGGTTCATCTTGTCCTCAGCGCAGAACGCCTTGATGATGCGCAGTCCGCCGAGTGTCTCCTCCACGATGCTCATGGTGTCGCTCCATAGCGACTGCGCCTCGATTGACTTGCGCTTGAGTTTTCTGCCCACGAGTCCCATCATCCATCCGAACACCGGCACGAAGAGCAGCGTGAACACCGTCAGTTGCCACGATATGAATATGAGTGCGGCGAAGTAGCTGATGATGAGTATCGGGTTTTTGAATAGCATGTCGAGCGACGCCATGATGCTGTTCTCCACCTCCTGCACGTCGCCCGTCATGCGCGCGATGATGTCGCCCTTGCGCTCCTCGGAGAAGAAGCCGAGCGGCAGCGACGTTATCTTGCGGTAGAGCAGGTTGCGTATGTCGCGCACGATGCCCGTGCGGATAGGTATGATTGAGGCCGACGACAGGAAGTAGGCTGCCGTCTTGAGGAACGTCATGAATGCGAGTAGCAGTCCGATGATGAGCAGTGTCGTGGCGGGGTCCACCTTGTCGATAAGCTCGCGCACGTAGTAGTCGGTGTTGTTCGACAGCACTTCCTTCACGTTGCCCCAGTCCCATGCCATTAGGTGGCGTGCCGTGCCTGCGCCCTGTGTGCGGAAGAGAATCTGCAGTATAGGAATGAGTGCTGCAAACGAGAACACGTTGAGCACTGCCGACAGCAGGTTGAACACCACGGCCAGCGTGATGTAGCGCTTGTAGGGCGGTACGAAGCGGCGGAATATGAGGAGAAATTCTTTCATTCTGATTGTTGTTATTATAGGGCTTATAGGACTTATAAGACTTATAGGTCTTATAGGGACTTATTGTCTTTTATTTATTCGGCGCATTCGCCGAGCAGTGTGGCGCTTGTGGCGTCGGTAATCTTCACCATGACGCGCTCGCCTATGTGGTGGCCTTGCTTGTCAAACACGACGGCCTTGTTCTGTTCGGTTCGTCCCATGAGCTGCTGGCGCGAGCGCTTTGAGAATCCCTCCACCAACACCTCGAATGTCTTGCCGATGTCCTTGCGGTTCTGTTCGGCGCTCACCTCGGTCTGCAGCTTGATAAGCTCGTTGAGGCGCGCTATCTTCACGTCTTCGGGCACGTTGTCGGGCAGGTGCTTTGCGGCGTATGTGCCCGGGCGCTCGGAGTACTTGAACATGAAAGCCGAGTCGAAGTGGCACTCGCGCACGAGCGACAGCGTCTCGGCGTGGTCCTCTGGAGTCTCGTCGTGGTAGCCCACGAAGATGTCGGTTGTCAGTCCGCAGTCGGGGATGATGCGGCGTATGGCAGCCACGCGCTCAAGGTATTGCTCGCGGGTGTACTTGCGGTTCATGAGCTTCAGTATCTTTGAGGATCCGCTCTGTGCCGGGAAGTGGATGTGCTTGCAGAGGTTAGGCTCCTCAGCCACGGCGTAGAGTATGTCGTCGGTCATGTCCTCGGGGTTCGACGTGGTGAAGCGCACGCGCATGTCGGGCACTGATTGTGCCACCTTCCTGAGCAGTTCGGCAAACGACACTCCACCCTCCATGCGCTTTCCGGCAGGTGTCAGACCGTAGCTGTTGACGTTCTGTCCGAGCAGTGTCACTTCCTTGAATCCGCGGTCGTGCAGGTCTTTCACCTCGCGCAGTATGCTGTCAACATCGCGCGAGCGCTCTCGTCCGCGTGTGTAGGGCACGATGCAGTAGTGGCAGAAGTTGTTGCATCCGCGCATGATGCTCACGAATCCGCTCACTCTGTTTCCGCCAATGCGCTGCGGCACCACGTCGCGGTAGGTCTCGGTGGTGCTGAGCTCGATGTTGCAGGCGTTCTGTCCGTTCTCGCACTGCGCTATCATGTCGGGCAGGTTGAGGTAGGAGTCGGGTCCGCACACGAGGTTGGCGAAGTGGTTGTCGATCAAGTCCTGGCGCACGCGCTCCGCCATGCAGCCGAGCACGCCGAGAATGAGTCGGCGACCCTTCTTCTGTTCGGCGTGCAGCGTCTCCAGTCGGTTGTATATCTTGTTCTCGGCATTCTCGCGAATGGAGCAAGTGTTGAGGAAAATGGCCTCTGCCTCGTCCTCGTTGTCGCACAGTTCGTAGCCTGCCATCTGCATGATGGAAGCCACGACTTCAGAGTCTGCCACGTTCATCTGGCAGCCGTATGTCTCTATGAAAAGTTTCTTCATTTATAATAATGTGTGGAATTAAGACTGCAAAGTTACGAAAATTATGCAAAAGAACGGAGCATTTGCCTTCAATTTATGGCGAGTTGCTGTCGGTTGCCTTTGTTCTTGTTTGTTATGCAAACGTTCCCGAAAACATCAGATCGTAACCCATATCAATTCTCTACACAGGCAAGATATGCCTCCAGAAAGCCTCTCATCCTTATTTCTCTCTCGCCATGCTCAGCCGCGCCACGAAGAATGGTGCCATCAAGGTGGTTCTCCAGACTCCCGACGGCTCCACAGCACCCATAAGTTTCGCATTTAGACAAAACGGGCTGAAAGCCCAGTAAGTCCATAGCCCAGGGCTATGGACTTACTGGGCTTTCAGCCCGCATTTTTGTAGTTTTGGCATAACCCTCCTATTCCACTACGATTTTCTTTCCGCCACGTATGTACATGCCCTTGGCAGGCTTTGCAGTGCCGAGGTTGCGGCCGGTGAGGTCGTAGTAGGGCAGTGGGGCGGTGAGGTCGACGGTCTTGGCAGAGGCTATGCCGCTGGCTATGAGCTTGTTGACGTAGAACTTCCATGTGTTGAGGTCAATATTCACGTCGTACTTGCCAGCCACGTCAATCTGGAACGCGTTGCTTGACTTCATGATGTCGGTCTCTGTATTCTCGCTAAGCATTTCTCCATCCTCGTTAGGACCCCAGCGGTGCTGGTTGAAGCTTGTCCAGTCGTCGGGGTTCGACGTGAGCTTTGTTGCTATAGCAAAGTAGTCGCTCAGCTCCACCTCGCCCGTGTATACGTTTTCAGTGGTGCTTTCCTCAAGTTTGGCGAAGCAGGTGCTCGTCTGCCAGTTGTTGGCGTTGCCCACGAAATAAGCATACTTGATGGGGTCGGGATTGTATGTCGGGTCGTAGAGTTGGTAGGATCTGTCGGTGTAGTTGAATGTCACCTCATAGGAGCCTCCGCGCTCGATATATGAAGTCGGCTCGTCGTAGTCAATGGCGTGTACGACGTTGTTAGGCTCAATCTCGCCGTTGTATGCCCATCGGTTGGCGTTTACGTATTCCCAGTCGTCAGGCTTGTCGCTGATGGTTGTGAAGAAAGCGAAGTAGCTTTTGTCCACAAAATCGACGTTTGCCTTGTATACGTCGGTGTCGGGCACGCGGTCGAGCACGGCAGACGCCTTGTCGGTGGCCCAGACGCCGTCGCTGCCCATGATAAAGATGCGCTCGGGATAAGTGCCCGCCATGGTTATCGTCATGTTGTTGAGGTCAACGGTCACGTGGTGTGTGCCTACGTCGGCAACCTGGAATGAGAAGCCGTTGTACTCTCCGGCGTGATGGAGCTGGTTGGGGATGTTGTATATCAGCGGTTTGTCGGGAGTGTCGGGTCCGAGTCGGTAGGGCAGGAGTCCGTCCCAGTCGTTTGCCTCGTCGGTGAGTTTTGTTGTCACGCAGAACCATCCGCCTTTTTCGTTGAATTCCACGTCGCCTTCATACACGCCTTCAGTTTCGGTGGCTTGCAGTTCGGCGCCTGCAATGTTGGTCTGCCAGTTGCCGTCGTTGCCGATTAGGTAGCACTGTGCCTGCGTGGATACGGATGTGAGAGTGAGGATTGCTGTCGCGAATAGCGACTTGAGTAAATTTTTGTTCATAGTTTGTTAGGTTTAAATTGTTGGTAATATTAAGTCTATAACATGTTGTGATTTACACTTGATGTAAATATGGTGCTAAGTTAGTAATTTTGCGCGAGATGGCAAAGAAAAGTGCTGAAAAAAAATCGGAACGGCGGACTCCTGTCCGCCGCGCTGCCAGAAATATGGTGGTTGTAGCGCGGCGGACGGGAGTCCGCCGTTCCGGTGGTTGGCTGCGGCGGACGGGAGTCCGCCGTTCCGGTGGTTGGCTGCGGCGGACGGGAGTCCGCCGTTCCGGGGTTGGCTGCGGCGGACGGGAGTCCGCCGTTCCGGGGTTGGCTGCGGCGGACAGGAGTCCGCCGTTCCTATTTGGGAGTCCGCCGTTCCTATTTGGCAGCCCGCTTCATTTCGAGCTTGTAGAGGTCGCCGCGGCGGTCGCGCAGGTTGCGCACAGCGCCGTAGGTATGCAGCTCGTTGAGGAGCGAGAGGTCGACGTCGCTGACGAGAATCATCTCGGTGTTGGGCGTAGCCTCGGCGCGCTTGCCGTCGTTGGGGAAGGCGAAGTCGCAAGGCGTGAACACGGCCGACTGGGCATACTGTATGTCCATGTTGTGCACGCGCGGCAGGTTGCCCACGCTTCCGGCTATCGCCACGAAGCACTCGTTCTCGATGGCTCGTGCCTGAGCGCAGATGCGCACGCGTGAGTAGGCGTTTTGCGTGTCGGTCATGAACGGCACGAAGAGAATCTTCATTCCGTCGTCCGCCATGAGGCGCGACAGCTCGGGGAACTCCACGTCGTAGCATATCACGATGCCCATCTTTCCGCAGTCGGTGTCGAAGGTCTGTATGTGCGAGCCGCCCGATAGACCCCAGCACTTCTGCTCGTCGGGCGTCACGTGAATCTTCTCGTACATGTCTACCGTTCCGTCGCGGCGGCAGAGGAAGCCAACATTATACAATGAGCCGTCGTCCTTTAGGTAAGGCATCGAGCCGGTGATGATGTTGATGTTGTAGGAGATGGCGAGCTCGCGGAAGCGGTCGCGTATCTGCTCGGTGTACTGCGCCATGGCGCGTATTGACTGCGCCTCGCCCATGTCGTTGAACTTCGCCATGAGCGGAGCATTAAAGTACTCAGGGAAAAGAATAAAGTCGCTCTTGTAGTCGCTCACGGAGTCAACGAAGAACTCCACTTGCTCGAAGAGGTCGTCAAGCGAGTTGTAGGGTCGCATCTGCCACTGCACGAGTCCGATGCGCACGGTCGGTCGCTTCTCCACGTAGGAGTCCGTAGGCGGCTGGTAGTAGATGTTGTCCCACTGGAGGAGCGTTGCGCAGTGCTTCGATTCCTCGTCGTTGGGCAGGTAGTTGCGCATGACGCGGCGCACGTGGAAGTCGTTCGACAGCTGGAACGTCAGCACCGGGTCGTATATCTCGCGCGAGCGCACGCGCTCGATGTATTCCTTCGGTCGCATATTGTCGGCATACTTGTGGTAGTTGGGTATGCGTCCGCCGAACATGATGGCCTTGAGGTTGAGCTTCTCGCAGAGTTCCTTGCGGTACTCATACATACGGCGCGCCAGTCGCAGTCCGCGGTAGTCGGGATGGATGAACACCTCGATGCCGTAGAGTATGTTGCCGTTGGGGTTGTGGGTGTTGAAGGTCTCGTTGCCCGTCACCTGTGCGTAGGTGTGGTCGCCCTTCACCATGTCGTAGTCAACGATGATGGCGAGCGCGCAGCCCACGATTTTCTCGTCGACGATGATTACCACCTGTCCCTCGGGGAAGATGGTAATGAGCTTCTTGATCTGAGCCTTGGTCCAGAACACGTCCTCGTCGCCGTAGATGCGCTTGAACGAGCGTGCGAGCTGGTCGTAGTCCTCCATCTGGAGGTTGCGCAGCTCTACCTTGTTGATGTTGTGAGATTCCATAGTTAATTATTTTTCTAAGCCTTATTAAGCCATTAATTGCATATCACTCCCCTCCCTAAAGGGAGGGGAAAGCCGCTTCAGCGGCTGGGGGAGGGGCTTTCTATGAACTGTTTCGCAAACTCCCACGTCACGATTCCCGCCGTGACGCTCACGTTGAGCGAGTGCTTCGTGCCGAACTGCGGTATTTCGAGGCACCCGTCCGACATGTCGACCACCTCCTGGTGGACGCCCTTCACCTCGTTGCCGAAGACCACGGCGTAGCGCCTGGTGGTGTCAACCTCAAGGTTCTGCAGCTTTGTGGAGCCTTCCACCTGCTCGATGGAGTATACGAACACGCCGTCCCGGTGGAGCGCGTCGACGGCTTCGGTGGCAGTCTTGAAGTAGCGCCACGCCACGGAGTCCTCGCCGCCGAGCGCTGTCTTGTGGATTTCGGGGTGGGGTGGGG
The DNA here is from genome assembly GCA_050875085.1 of Prevotella sp. Classification (GTDB taxonomy): domain Bacteria; phylum Bacteroidota; class Bacteroidia; order Bacteroidales; family Bacteroidaceae; genus Prevotella. Next base: position 23,205 of record JBNMLZ010000020.1, read on the forward strand.
TGGCGGTGATGCCGCAGAGGTAGACCGCCTCCACGCGGAAGGCGTCCGACGAGCGGAACACCGAGCCTACGTTGTAGAGCGAGCGCACGTCGTCGAGAACCACGATGAGCGGAAGCTTCTTAGCCTCGTGGAACTCCTCTACCGTGAGCCGCTGCATTTCTATTGTACGGAGTTTGCGCATATTGTTTATATGTTCTTTACTATTCGGGTGCAAAGTTAGCATAAATATGTGGGATATATTGGGAGGAGTTTGACAAAAACATAAAAAACACCGTATATATTTTCCGAGCCTTATGGCTTGCTTTGCTTTTGTCGGTGCCCTTACGAGAGCAAGCTCTCGACAGACACCGACAAAAGCAAAGCAGCGGCACTTCGTGCCGCTCGGAAAATATATACGGCGATAAACATAAAAAACAAAGGGTAAAATAACGTAATATCTTTGTTTCCTAAAAACGAGTCGTTTATTCATCCGAAAGTACTCGTTTATTCATCCGAAAGTACTCGTTTATTCATCCGAAAGTACTTCTTCCGTTGTCTTACTTCGACCGAGGTAAGCATGTTGAACGGTCGAGGTAAATGCGTTGAACGGTCGAAGTAAGCACGTTGAACGGTCGAAGTAAGCACGTTGAACGGTCGGAGTAAGACGGCAAATAAGCATCAATTGCACGAAATCAGTTGCTCTAATGAATGAGAAAAGGGGTATCAATGAATAATTAACGGGGGCGGGGGCGCCCCCTATCCCAGTTATTTGGTATCATCCGTGGCGGAGGTCTCCGGCCTCCGCAGCAACCATTAATTATAATAGACTATAATTAAATTATAATTGGCTATAATTAAATTATAATTGGCTATAATTAAATTATAATAGACTATAATTAAATTATAATTGGCTATAATTAAATTATAATTGGCTATAATTAAATTATAATTGGCTATAATTAAATTATAATTGGCTATAATTAAATTATAATTGGCTATAATTAAATTATAATTGACTATATATCAATGTATTAGTAATCTTTGCTTTTTGCGGAGGCCGGAGACCTCCGCCACGGATATTGACACAACTCTTGCTGCAAATTTCAATAAAATGTTTTTTATGTTTATCGCCATCCAGTGGGCAAGTGCTGCTTGCAGCACCAATAAAGAGGAAAAGGATTGGGTGTCGAGAGCTTGCTCTCGTAAGACCAATCCTTTTCCTCTTTATTGAAACCCGTAGGGTTTTGCCCACTGGATGGTGTTTTTATTGTTTTTGTTAATGTCTCACCCCGTAGTTATTCGGCATTGATGACAAACTGCATGACGTTTGACGGCGGGCGATGGGCGGCGAGCTCGTTCTTCATGAAGTCCATGTAGGGCTTTGCGTGGGCGAAGAATTGGCGGTAGCCTTGGCACAGATAGTTGAGGCCGGGATTGCCGTACTTGTCGCGCGTGAAGCGGTTCTTGGGGCACTCGCCGTGGCAGGCAAACTCCCACTCACACTCCTTGCACTGCCGTGGCAGCAGCTCGTGCTTCATGCGGGCGAACTCCCGCTGCTTCTTGCCGTACATCATGCTGGTGATGGTCGACGTGTTGATGTTGCCCAGCCGGTGCTCGGGAAACACGAAGTGGTCGCAGGAGTAGACATCGCCGTTGGCCTCAATCACCCCCGCGTGGCCGCACTCCTTGGCAAGCGTGCATATGCCGGGCTGCACGCCCACCCAGTTGGCAAGTGTGGCGTCGAAGAGCTGTATGAAGTAGGTGCCCACGTCGTGGCGCACCCACTCGTCGAAGATGGTGCAGAGGAAGTTGCCCCACTGTCCGGGCGTGACGGAGAAGTCGATGAGGCTGCCGCCCTCCTCCATACCGGGGGCGAGCGTCAGGCTGTCTGTGCGGCTGACGCGGCGCTCCACGATGGGCGTGAACTGTATGTAGTGGCAGTCAATCGACTTGAAAAAGTTGTAGAAGTCGAGCGGATAGTCGGCGTTGAAGTCGTTGACCACGGCAAGCGCGTTCCACTCCACGCCGTGCCGGTTGAGCAGGCGTATGCCCTGCATCACCTTGTGGAAGGTAGGCCGCCGGGTGGCGGTGCGGCGGTATTCGTCGTGAAACTCCTGCGGTCCGTCTATCGACACGCCCACGAGGAAGTTGTTGCGGCGCAGGAACTCACACCACTCGTCGGTGAGCATCGTGGCGTTGGTCTGCAGGGTGTTGCTGATGTGGCGCCCTCCGGCGTAGCGCCGTTGCAGGGCGAGTGCACGCTCGTAGAAGGCAATGGGGCGCATGAGCGGTTCGCCGCCGTGCCATGAGAAGAGCACGTCCTGGGTGGTCTGCGACTCGATGTACTCGCGCGTGAAGCGCTCCAGCATCTCGTCGCTCATCATGGCGTGCTTGCCACCGTCGTAGAGGCTGCCCTTCTCAAGGTAGTAGCAGTACTTGCAGCGCAGGTTGCACGCCGCCCCGGCAGGCTTCGCCATGAGGTAGAGCGGGCGGGCAAAGGGATTGATTGTTGTTGGCATGTTTGGATAGCGTTATAATTGGTTGTCGGCGCATGTAGCGCAGTAATACGCAAAGGTAGTTATTTTCTGCCAAAATAGCTTGTTTAAGGTCAAATATAAGTTATTAAATGCTCTATTTTTCCTTTTTGTTGTTTTAAATGCGAAATAAATTATTGACTTTCGATTAAAAGTTATACATTTGCATCCGTCAAAACAATTACATAATGACAAGATTGGGGTTTTTCAGCCGTCAATGCGTTGGTGGCAGAGAGCCTCGGGATAATTAACAAGAACACTAATTTTTTAGAAAAAGGATTATGAAGAAGATTTTCATGACAATGGCTGCAATGGTTGTAGCAATCAGCGCAAGCGCACAGGTTTACGTAGGTGGCGGTGTAGGCATCGGTTCTACAAAGGTAGGCGATGGCGACGCTAAGATGAACTACAAGTTCGTGCCTGAGATTGGCTATCAGTTCAACAAGAACTGGGAGGCTGGTGTAACTGTAGGCTGGGAAGGCGTTGAGGACGGCGACCACACATTCGAGCTCGCTCCGTATGCACGCTACACATTCTGCAACACCAAGCTCGTTGACCTCTTCCTTGAGGGCACAGTAGGCTATGTTCACGCAAATCACACAGACGGCTACGAGTTCGGCATCAAGCCGGGTCTGAAGCTCAACATGTCTGACCACGTGTCATTCGTGACAAAGGTAGGCTTCCTGGGCTATCGTCAGGTAGGCGACGGCGCTGCAAAGGTGAAGAACTGGGGTCTCGACATTGACGGCACTAACGTATCGTTCGGTGTTAACTACAAGTTCTAATTCTCACGGACTTTCCATAAATAATGAAGGGGATGCAACACGCGGTTTCGCGTTGCATCCCCTTTTTTAATTGGGGGTGTCGAGCTCCCGCTCGACACATAAAAATCTTCTATTTTATTGGCTGTGTGTCGAGCGGGAGCTCGACACCTCCTATTTCAGTATGTCACACAGCTTGCGCATTCCCTCGCTCGCGCCACACTGCAGATGCGTGAAGTTCTCGCGGCCGACACCTAATGACGGCTCCGGGTCGATGAGATATACGGGCACTGACGGGCGCACGTAGTGGATGAGTCCGGCAGCAGGGTAGACATTGAGCGACGTGCCTATTATCACGAAGATGTCGGCTTGCTCTGCCACCTCTGCCGCTACCGATATCATCGGCACCGACTCGCCGAAGAACACTATGAACGGACGCTCCAACGATCCGTCGCCGCTGAGCGTGCCGGGCTTTACCTCGCAGTTGTCCTCGGTCAGCTCGCGTATGTAGCGCGGGTCATCGGGATTGCGCGACGAGCATACCTTGGTCAGTTCGCCGTGCAGATGGATTACGTCGGTTGAGCCTGCCTTCTCGTGCAAGTTGTCCACGTTCTGTGTTATTACCGTCACCTTATACTTTTTTTCAAGCTCATGAATGAGTAGGTGACCCTCGTTTGGCTGCGCGGCGTAGAGTTTCTTGCGCAACATGTTATAGAAGTTTGTCACAAGCGTAGGGTCCTTCAGCCAACCCTCGTGCGACGCCACCTGGTCGACGGGGTAGTTTTCCCACAGTCCGTCGTTGCCACGGAATGTCTTGAAGCCGGACTCCACGGACATACCGGCTCCGGTGAGGAAGACGAGGCGAAGCCCCTCCCCCTGCCCCTCCCCAGTAGGGAGGGGAGTAGAATGTGAAGATTGATCGTTCATAGGGGTAATAATTAATTGGTATATTGTATAAGTGTCTAAGTAACTTTGGTTAGCAACTTAATCAATATTTTTTATATTAGTAAAAGCATTTCACTCCCCTCCCTTTCGGGGAGGGGAAATCGCGCTTCCGCGCGATGGGGGTGGGGCTTTTTACTTCAGTTTCCACGTAGCCCCGTCCTTCGTGTCCTTCACCTCGAAGCCGAGCTCAGCCAGCTCGTCGCGGATGCGGTCGCTGGTTGCCCAGTCCTTGGCTGCCTTTGCCTTTGAGCGCAGGTCGAGCACCATGTCGACAACCTTGCCGAAAGCCTCCTCGCGGTGGGATGAAGAGCCGGCGTTGTCGTTGCGCAAGCCGAGAAGGTCGAAGGCGAAGAGATGCATCGTCTCTGTCAGTTCCTTGAGGTCGTCGGCAGAGATTGTGGCCTTGTGGTCGACAACCTTGTTGATTGTAGAGCAAGCCTCGAAGAGGTGGGCGATGACGAGCGGAGTGGCGAAGTCGTCGTTCATTGCGTCGTAGCACTTCTGGCGGAGTTCCGACACGAGCTTGTGGGTCTCGGCGTCGCTCTCGGCAGACGGTGTGATGCGGTCGAGGTCGGCAATGCCGTTCATCAGTTTCTCCAAGCCCTTCTGAGAGGCTTGCAGCGCCTCGTTGGAGAAGTCGACGGTTCCACGGTAATGAGCCGAGAGGATGAAGAAGCGGATGGTCATAGGCGAATAAGCCTGCTCCAGTTTGTCGTGCTTGCCGGTGAAGAACTGCTCCAGGGTGATGAAGTTGCCTAATGACTTGCCCATCTTCTGTCCGTTGATGGTAATCATGTTGTTGTGCATCCAGTAGTGCACCATCTGGTCGCCCTGCGAAGCCACAGCCTGCGCAATCTCGCACTCGTGGTGGGGGAAGATAAGGTCCATTCCGCCGCCGTGGATGTCGAAGTGAGAGCCAAGATACTTGCGTCCCATGGCAGTACACTCGCAGTGCCAGCCCGGGAAACCGTCGCTCCACGGGCTCGGCCAGCGCATTATGTGCTCGGGCGAAGCCTTCTTCCAGAGGGCGAAATCGGCCTGGTTGCGCTTCTCGCCAACACCGTCAAGAGCGCGCGACGCGTCCTTCACGTCGTCGAGGTTGCGGCCGGAGAGGATGCCGTAGTGATATTTCTCGTTGTATTTCTTCACGTCGAAATATACGGAGCCGTTGCTCTCGTAGGCAAAGCCGTTGTCGAGAATTTGCTGCACGAGCTGCTCCTGCTCGATGATGTGGCCCGTGGCGTGCGGCTCGATGCTTGGCGGCAGCACGTTGAGAGCCTCCATGGCGGCGTGGTAGCGGTTGGTGTAGTACTGCGCAATCTCCATCGGCTCAAGCTGCTCAAGTCGTGCCTTCTTCTCAATCTTGTCGTCGCCCTCGTCGGCATCGTGCTCCAAGTGGCCAACGTCGGTGATGTTGCGCACGTAGCGCACCTTGTAGCCCAGGTGCTTCAGATAGCGGAAGAGAATGTCGAAGGTGATGGCTGGGCGCGCGTGTCCCAGGTGCGGGTCGCCGTAGACGGTAGGTCCACAGACATACATGCCAACGTTAGGGGCGTGCAGCGGTTTGAAGACTTCCTTTCTACGCGACAGCGTATTGTAAATCCATAGTACTTGTTCCATTGTGTTTCGTTTTTTAATTTATTCTATTGCAAAATTAGCAAATAATATTGAGAGAAAGGGGCGAAGTGCGCATTTTTCTTCATAACTGGGAGAGGGGGCGCCCTCGCCCCCGGCAATTGAGTAGTATCGGCAATTGAGTAGTATCGGCAATTGAGTAGTATCGGCAATTGAGTAGTATCGGCAATTGAGTTAATGCTGGCATTTGGGTTAGTGTCGGGGGCGGGGGCGCCCCCTCTCCCAGTCAGAAAAGGCACGTATGTTTACGTGTAAACTGATTGAAAAGAATGAAAGTCCCTCATAAAAGTGTAATGATAGATGAAAAAGTCCCTCATAAAAGTGTGATAGAAAGCATAAAAGTCCCTCATAAAAATGTTTTGAATTTTCTTTTTCCATTGAAAATCAGTATCTTTGCAATGTTTAATATAAACAGATAGGGATATGGAAAGAAATATAATGAATGACCTTGTGGCATGGAAGAACCGCGATGACCGCAAACCGCTTATTCTGCTTGGGGCAAGACAGGTTGGCAAGACGTATATACTGAAGGAGTTTGGAAGGCGAAATTATAAGAATGTGGCATACATCAACTGCGATAATAATGCGATGGTGAGCGACCTTTTCGCTTCCGACTATAACATCAACCGCATAATATTCACGATAGGCGCGATAACTGGTGTTGACATACAGCCAGGAAAAACCCTCATAATAATGGACGAGGTTCAGGAACTGCGGCGCGGACTTTCGTCACTCAAGTATTTCTGCGAGGATGCGCCTGAATATCATGTGGCTGTGGCAGGGTCGCTGCTCGGTCTGACGCTGCATGAAGGGGAATCTTTTCCGGTGGGTAAAGTAAACATGCTGAACATGTATCCAATGACATACGAGGAATTTCTGCTTGCTTGTGGCAGAAAACAAATGGTGGATTTGTTGCAGTCGGGGCAATGGGATATAGTGAGGGGGTTGAAAACACTGTATGTGCAGTTTTTGCGTGAATACTATTTTGTCGGCGGAATGCCGGAAGCCGTGGAGAAATTCATACAGACAAACGATGCGAATTCAGTAAGGGAAGTGCAGAACGACATACTTGCCGCATACGAGAAGGATATATCCAAACATACTCCAGCAGAACAGGCTATGCGCATAGGTCAGGTGTGGCATTCCATACCGTCACAGCTTGCGAAGGAGAACCGCAAGTTTATATATGGAGTCGTTAAGAAAGGAGCACGTGCGAAGGAATATGAATTGTCGATACAATGGCTTCTTGATGCGGGACTTGTGTATAAGGTGAATCGTGTCACTACTCTTGGCTTGCCGTTGATGGTGCATGAGGACATTTCTGCCTTCAAGCTGTTCATGCTTGACTGTGGTCTGCTTGGGGCAATGAGTCATACTCCCCCAGCGATGCTTATTCTGCCCAGCGACGAGAATACCGGGAAAGGAGACTTCACCGAGAATTTCGTCTGTTCGCAGATGAAGTCAATAGGTGGTTTGCCTATATTTTATTACAGTAAGGACAACAGCCAACTGGAGCTTGATTTTGTGGTGCAGGCAGGCACCAGTGTTTATCCGGTGGAGGTAAAGGCGGAGGAGAATCTTCAGGCAAAATCCTTGAAGAC
>JBNMLZ010000021.1:0-30565 GCA_050875085.1 Prevotella sp.
GAGAGTCTTTTAGGTTAAAGGAGACTAAAAGATTTATGAAAAATGTTTGATTTTAGAAACTTATACCTAACTTTGGGGACTTTTTAATGGCACACTTTTCAATTATAAAGTGGCTACTTTTTCAATTAGTACTTACACCAGAGAACTGCAAAAGAGCGCAATGATGAGGAACGTAAAATCTTTTTTACTCTTTGCCATATTCTATTTCTCTTTAGGTTGGTTGTGAATGAATTTATTGGGCAAAGGTAAGGCGCAACCAAGGAATTTGTACTTTTTGAGTGCTAAATTTATGTAATATTAACCATAAAAACTGAAATGCGTTGAATATTAGTCAACACCGACTGTATTTTACATGGCTATAAGGTTTTACGGAGTTTCTCAACATGTAAAATATTTGTGACATGTCTGCACAAATACTGCATTTCTATGCAAATCCACAATGTAATAAACACTTAATATTGATGTAATGAAACTGCATTTGAAATGGCGTACTTTTGCAGCCGTCAATTTACATGACTTGATTTTAAAAGACCTCGGTCAAGTTGTGCGATTATGGTAGAGGTCGCATAAGGGGTGAAAAAATGAAGAAGCCTTTCATGAGTAATGTTGCTGTTGGCTCAATGCCAAACAACACCGTATCTACCTTATCTATTTTATGATTTAAAGGATTCAATCAACACAAAACATTCATTATAAAGTCCAAGCGTCATTATCGTGTGGACAACACTTAGATTTATCAACTAATTTTTTTAGAAAAGGTATGCAAAAAAGATTTTATTTGCTCATTGCTCTGTTAGTCCTTATGGTTACCACAGCAATGGCACAAATAACAACTTCTGGCATGAGTGGTCTTGTAACCGCTGATGGAGAAGATGTGATTGGTGCAACAATTACGGCGACCCACTTACCGACAGGGTCTGTCTATCGCTCAGTAACCAATGTGTCTGGCCGCTTTACCATTCAAGGCATGCGTGCTGGAGGTCCTTACTTGGTGAAAATTTCCTACATCGGCTACAAGGACAAGGAAATAAAGAACGTGACACTCAAACTTGGCGAAGTGGCAGACCTCTCCACTCAGTTGGAGGAGGATGCGCGTACTTTGGATGAGGTGGTCGTTTCAGGAAAGTACGGTTTGAATGCCAGCAAGACAGGTGCAGCCGCCAGCTATAGCGCCAAGGACATTGGCAATATGCCTTCCATCAGCCACAGCATCGCCGACATCACGCGCATGAACCCATTGGTCAGCGTTTCTCAGTCGGGTGCCATGTCTTTTGCTGGTATCAACAACCGCTATAACAGCTTCCAGGTCGACGGTGCCGTAAACAATGATGTGTTTGGTCTTACATCCAATGGACAGAATGGAGGTCAGGCAGGAACACAGCCTATTTCTACCGAGACTATCGACCAAGTACAGGTGAGTGTGGCTCCTTTCGATGTCCGCCAGAGTGGTTTTACGGGTGGTGCCATCAATGCCATCACAAAGTCTGGAACTAACGAGTTTCATGGTTCAGTGTATGGAAACTGGTTGAACAAGGACTTGATCGGCTCAAAGTACACCTTGATGAATGGCAAGGATAGCGAGAAGTATAATGACGAGACAGATTATCGCTATGGTGCAACACTCGGTGGTCCTATCATCAAGAACAAGCTGTTCTTCTTTGCAAACTATGAGAAGTCCAACAAGGAATATCCTAACAATTATGGCTATGGCTCTGATGCTTCCAAGCTGGGCGAGGAAGGTTTCAAGATTGCCGACGAAGTGCTTGCCATATTGAAGGGAAAAGGTTATCCAGAGACCTCTTACAATAATCCTAAGAACTATACCAAGAGCGATAAAGCGGGCATCAAACTCGACTGGAACATCAACGACAAGCACAAGGCTACCTTCGGATGGCGCATGGTGAATGCCAAGCAGTTGAACTCCAATAGCGCCGCGGAATTTCTCAATGCCTCTAATTATCAGTATGATTTTGTTTCAAAGACGAATACTTTTACTGCTGAGTTGAACAGTACCTTCAATGAAAAGGTAAACAATCAGTTTCAGGCTTCTTATGTGAGGGTGAGAGACCATCGCGCCCCATATGGTGTGGCCCCAATGATTCAGATTAAGAATGTAGGCGGTGGAACACTGTGCTTGGGTACAGAGCGTTCTTCCACTGCAAACTCCTTGAATCAGGACATCGTGTCATTCACCGACAACGTGAACTGGTATCTTGGCAAGCATAACTTGACTTTTGGTACACACGGCGAGTACTACAAGTTCAAGAACCTGTTTATTCAGGACAATTATGGCACATACTATTTCAACAACTTTGATGACTTCAAGATGTTTGCCAACGGTCAGACCACCGCAGCCAGTACGGACAAGGATGGCAATACCACATATTACAACACATTGAACCAGTATCGCTTTAGTTCGGCCAATGTAAGTGTTACGGGCGATCCTCGTTGGGCACCTGAGTTTGCCGCTGGCCAGATTGGCTTCTACGCACAGGATAAGTTTAATGTTACTCCAAACTTCGAGTTGACTTATGGCTTGCGTATGGACATTCCTTTGTTCTTTGACACTCCAACGGAGAATGCCGACTTCAACGCCTCTGCCGAGAAGCATGGCTGGAATGTTGTGACAAACCATAAACTGAAGAGCACGCCAATGTGGTCTCCGCGTGTAGGCTTCCGCTGGAATGTGGAGAAAGCGCACAATATGGTGCTTCGTGGTGGCGCAGGCATCTTCACTGGCCGTATCCCATTCGTATGGTTGAGCAACAACTTCAGTAATACAGGTGTGCAGACATCCACATATAATGTATATGGCTCTACAGGTCTGGCTGAGGACAAGCAGTCTACTGGTAAGCTTTCTAACGTAAGTTTGGTTACCGACCCTTACGGTCAGGATGCTAACACGAGCAAATTGGCTGCTTCCGGAAGTCAGACCATCAATGTGTTTGCCAAGAACTTCAAGTTTACCCAGAACTTGCGCTTTGACCTCGCCTTGGACTTCACCTTGGCTGGCATCGACTTTACTCTCGAAGGTGTGTACTCCAAGAACTTGAACGATATTTTCTATAAGGACTTGACGAGAACTGCTACTGGCAAGACTGTCGGTGAGACTTACGAGAGCTTGTCTTTCGACAACCGTCCGATGTTCAGCAAGCATACAGATGTCAATGATGCCAACCTGCCAAAGTTTGGCAATGTTTACGAGCTGGACAATACAAGTAAGGGGTATAGCTACAACCTGTCCTTGTCTGCCGTTAAGCACTTCAACATTGGATTGGATTTGGCAGCTTCTTACACTTACTCCCGCTCTAAGTCTGTCAACTGTGGTACATCTTCGGTTGCCCAGTCCAACTTCAACTATAACTACACGCACCAGAATCCTAACAATCCAGAATTGGGGTTCACCGCTTTCAATGTACCTCATCAGATTAAGGTGTCGGCTTTCTACCATAAGGATTACGCCAAACACTGGAACACAACGGTTGGCTTGATTTATACTGGCAACTCTGGCTCGCCTTACAGCCTTTACTACTATGGCGACTTGAATGGCGACGGTTCCAACGGAAACGACTTGATGTTTATTCCTACCGATGCACAGATTGACCGAATGCAGTTCAAGGCTACTTCTGCTTATACTGCCGACCAGCAGCGAGCCAACTACAAGAAATGGATTGCACGTGACAGCTATCTGAGCAAGCATCGTGGCGAGTACTACGAGCGTTTTGCCGACAATGAGCCTTTTGAGAGTCATTTCGACTTCCATCTCGCCCAAACCTACAAGTTCAAGGTGGGTAAGGAATTTCATTCGGTAGAATTTTCATTCGATGTGTTGAACATTGGCAACATGTTCAACAAGAAGTGGGGACGCTACACCTCTACCGGGTCTGCTGCTTACTATTCTCCTGTGACATACACAGGAAATGGACAGTTCCAGTTCCTGCACCCTGGTGATTATGACATGCGCTCTTACAACGACTACTACAGCCGTTGGCGTGGTCAGATTGGTTTGAAGTACACATTTTAATATATAAGAAAATCTAAATGATGGGGATATGCTTACCTCATTGTGGGGCATATCTCCCTTTGTGTCTTAATTATAAGAAAATATGAGAAAAATAGCATTTGTCATTTTGCTGCTCTTGTCTCAGTTAGGCATGAGCGTAGCGCAAGAACACCGCACCATCATTATTTCTCTTGATGGCTGTCGTTGGGATTATCCGGAAATGTATGACACGCCTTTCCTTGACGGATTGGCTAAGGATGGGGTGAAGGCTGTCATGCAGCCGTCTTTCCCTTCGGTAACTTACCCGAACCATTACACGTTGGCTACAGGCTTGGTGCCAGACCATCACGGCATCATTGCCAATCGCTTTCTTGACAAGGAGAGTGGACTGGAGTTTAGCTTGGGCAACAAGGAAACCAAGCAAGACCCACGTTTTTGGGGTGGCGAACCTATCTGGCTAACAGCCAAGAAGCAGGGCAAGCGAGTGGGTGTGGTCTATTGGCCGGGCTCGGATGTAGCCATCCAAGGCTCTTATCCAGATATTTACTTCAATTACGAGCAGAAGCCTCTGCTTTCCTATGTGGAGCGAATTGCGGAGATAGAGAAAATGCTAAAGATGCCAGAGGGCAAGCGTCCACAGTTGATAATGGCTTACTTTGACGAACCGGACCATTCGGGGCATACCTTTGGACCTGAGAGTAAGCAGACTCGTAAGCAGGTGGAAACCTTGGATTGCTTGTTGGGACAGTTGTGGAAAGACATCCAACAGATGCCAGAGGGCAAGAACGTCAATCTCATTATTACAGCCGATCATGGTATGGGGCGAAACTCGAATGAGCGAATTGTCAACTTGGCTAACTATCTGGACAAGTCATGGTACAAGACTATAGCCAACGGCTTCCCAACTATGATTTATCCCAACAAAGGCTGTGCTGACAAAATTCTGAAGGCTTTGGCGAAGGTTCCTCATATTAGGGCTTGGCGTAAGAATGAAATGCCTGCTTACTTCAACTATGGAACAGACAAGAACATTGCGGACATTGTAGTAATTTCGGATATTGGTTGGGTATTCAGTGACCAAGACAAGGTGCTTGCAGGCAATCATGGCTTTGACCCCAATTACAGCGATATGCATGTGATATTCCGTGCGGCAGGTCCAGACTTCAGGCAAGGTTACGTGAAACCGCTCGTCTTCAAGAATGTTGATGTCTATCCATTGCTTAGTCATCTTCTTGGAATCACTCCAGCCAAGAATGATGGTTCTTTGGATGATGTGACCGACTTGTTGAGATAAAGTTATCAAAGATGCAGCTTTCAGATGTCATTCTGTTGGCTGCATCTTTTCGTATTTTCCTCTCGTTTGTCCTTATTGTTGTTCTGATTATTCTCTTTCGCTGCATCATTTCTATTGTATAGTTCAAACCGTCACAGCTGATGCCTACATTGTCTATTAGCACAACTGAAAATCTTAAAAATCTGCAAAAAACAAACAGATGTGTATGTTTCTCAAAAATAAAATTTATCTTTGCATACGCAAGAGTTGTTTGAAACATTATGCAAGGCAAAGCAGGCAAAAGCAGTCTGACTTTCGCTAAATCGTTACCCAAAATAAACCAGTCACAACAACTTTGCTGATTATTAGACTGATACAACTTTTTTGATTATCCATTGCAAAAATACTCGAAATACGCCCGAAATGAATGAATTCATTTTGTATTGTATTCGATTTGCACTATCTTTGTAGATTATGAAACAGAACAAGGCAGTTTCCGTGGTGATGTGCACCTACAATGGCGCCTCGCGTCACCTCCGCGAACAACTCGACTCAATATTCTCCCAGACCGTCCTGCCCCTTGAGATAATCGTCCAGGACGACTGTTCCACCGACGACACGATGGCGGTGCTCTCCGACTATGCCTCAAGGGTGCCCAGTGGCGTGGCGTTCCGTGTGTACCAGAACACAGTTCAGAAAGGCATCAACGACAACTTCTTCTCCGCCATGCGGCGCGCCGAGGGCGAGCTGATAGCCGTGAGCGACCAGGACGACATCTGGCTGCCCACCAAACTTGAGGAGCAGGCAGCCGCCATGGAAGGCGGGCTGATGATGTGCGTGTGCCGTTCGGAGCCGTTCTCGGAGTCGGGCGTGCCCGTGCGCTACGACAGCCGCCGCCCCAACTGCAACCTCATACGCCTCTTCTACGCCTCGATGATGGGCCATTGCCAAATGTTCCGTCGCACGCTCCTCGACTACATACCGTCGCGCGAGGAGCATCCCGAGATTTACCGCCGCACATGCTACGACGTGATGACAGCCACGGCAGCCGCCGCCCTCGACAGCATCAGGCTCATCAACCGCGTGCTCGTGCGCCAGCGCCGCTACGAGACGGCAGCCACCTACGTGCGCTACGACAGCCGCCGCGTGCGCCATGCCGACAACGCGCTGTTCATGGTGTGGTATGGCGTGCGCAACTGGCGGCGTGTGAAGCCATGGATGACAGCCCACTTCGCCACCCGCCGCGAATTTCTGGAGTGGGTGTGGCGCAAGTCGATGGAGCGCGACGCGCTGCTGCGTGCCCGCGGACAGTCCACCGACGGCGTGCCGACAGCCGACAACCGCATCTTTGCCGACGGACTGCGCCTTCTCAATGCCGAGAGCTGCCGTGGGGTGGGGGCGCTGTTCCGCATCATGCGCTACTACGTGAAGTACCGCCACGTGCTGTTCTACACCCGTGAGTCAGACCCCGTGGCGTTCGTCCGCGCCGTTCTCCACCCGTTCATGCAGATATATAACTACAGCTACCTCGTAGGAAAGAAATGAAAGTATATTTTTACCACACTCAGAACATTCAGTATTGTCTTGGCAGGATGGCGAAGGGCGAGTTCCCGTCGCATTTCCTCTACGGCGCGTGCCACCTGAAGGACAACGGCATCGACGTGGTCTACCACCGTTCGCCCAAGCGCGAGCTGTCGCGCCTGCGCACAGCCCTCTACACGGCGTGGCGCGTGCTTACCTGCCGCGAGCACATCGACGCCGTGTATGCCACCCACTACAAGGGGCTTGAGCTGCTCATCCTTCTGCGCGCCCTGCACCTCTTCCGCAAGCCGATAGTAGTGTGGCACCATCAGCCAATCGTGACCCCGCGCAGCCGACTGCGCGAGTGGGGCGGACGGCTGTTCTACCGCGGCATGGACCGCCTGATATTCTTCTCCCAGAAGCTCGTCGACGACTCGCTGAAGTCGCCCAAAGCCGACCCTCGCCGGCTTGTAGTTGGCCACTGGGGAGCCGACCTCGACTTCTACGACCGCATACTGTCGCGCGGAAAAGGTGAGCCAGACCCAACTGCCCCCTTCACGTTCATAGCCACCGGCAAGGAGCAGCGCGACCAGCACACCCTCATCGAGGCGTTCAACCGCACCCGTCTGCCGCTCGACTTGTACATTGGCATAAACCCCGACCCGACAGTGCCCAACCCCAACCTCGACGCCGTGAACAGCTGCCGTCCTGCCGACAACATCAGCGTGAAGAAGATTTGCGGACTGCTGCCCTACGAGATTGCGCTCGACGTGGCGCGTGCCTCATGTGTGGTGATATGCTGCAAGCACACTCGCTACACGGCAGGGCTTACCACCGTGGTAGAGGCCCTCGCCCTCGGACTGCCGATGGTGTGCAGCCGCAACCCCCAGATACCCGTCGACTTCGACCGCGAAGGCTGCGGCATTGCCGTTGACTATGGCGACGTGGAAGGCTGGCAGCGAGCCACGGAGTATCTTGCCACCCATCCCGACGAGGCGCGCCGCATGGGTGAGCGCGGCCGGCGGATTGCCGAGACCCGCTTCAACGACCGCCAGTGTGCCAAGGAGATAGCCAGTGTGCTGCGCGGCTTATAGTAAGGAAAACTGCGCTGCTTATATTAAAAAAATTAGTAACTTTGCAAGCAATGAAGAAAATAAACGCCATATTGTCGGTTGTCGTCGTCGTGCTGCTCGTGCTCTGCGTCATGAGTGTGTACGCGCCGATACGCTTCGAGCACCAGCGCGACATGCGTGAGGCTGCCGTCAAGCAGCGCCTGACGCTCATACGCGACGCCGCCGAACGCTACCGCCACGACCATGCCGCATATACCGGGCGCCTGCGCGCGCTTGCCGACAGCGGCTACATAGCCGACTCCATGCTCTACATTCCATATTCCGGCGGCCGCCGCTTCCATCTTGAGGCTTCGTCGGTGACCACGCGCTCGGGCAAGAGCCTTCCGGTGATGGAGTGTTACGCCTCCTACGACGAGTACCTGCGCGGACTCGACGCCAACTCCATACGCAACCTCACCGGGCAGGCCGACGCCGCCGGCCGCTTCGCCGGACTGAAGATAGGCGACCTATCCACTCCCAACGACAACCAGGGCAACTGGGAATAGACAACAACTCTTATGAAGATAACCATACGCATCACCCGATCTACAATCACGTTCACGGCACCCAACACTGTGATTGAGGGACAGACCGACTTCGAGCAGTACAACATGAAGTCGGGCATTGCCGTGGCTGCCAACCTGCGCCAGGCGCTTGCCGAGTGCCACATCCTGAAGGCGCAGACGCCACCAGAGCGCCAGGCGGCGCCGCTGTCAGACAGCCATCACCCGGTGTTCGACACCGCCGTGGTGTACCTCGACACACCCATGCTGCTCATCCCCGCCGAGGAGTACGACGCTGCCGCCATGCCCACACTCTACCACTATGCCAACACCCGGCACAAGGACGACGATGTGGAGGGCACGCCGATACAGCAGCTCAACGCCGTGGCTGCCTATGCCGTGGGCAAGGACCTGAAGTTTGTGCTCACCGAGACGTTCCGCAAAGTGCAGTTCATGCCACTGCTCGCGCCGATACTCGTGGAGTTCTGCCGTCATTCGTTCGGCGGATTTCAGGAGAAGCTGTTCTGCTATTTCCACGACAAGCGCATCGACGTGTGCGCCTTCCGCAAGGGGCGCGTGAGGTTTTGCAGCACGTTTGAGGTGACGCTCACCCCCGACGCCGTCTACTACATACTCAACGTTTGGCAGACGCTCGGCATGAAACCCGTCGACGTGCTCTGTCTTGCCGGGTCAATCACCGGACATGAGGCGCTCGTCAAGGAATTGCACCGATTTATCAAGAACATAAGGAATATCACGATATAATGAGAGTAATAACAGGAAAATACAAGGGACGCCATTTCGACATTCCACGCTCGTTCAAGGCGCGTCCAACCACCGACTTCGCAAAGGAGAACATATTCAACGTAATAAATGGCTACATCGACATGGACGGCGCACGCGCCCTCGACCTCTTCGCCGGCACGGGCAGCATATCGCTTGAGCTGCTGTCGCGCGGATGCCGACCGGTGATAAGCGTCGAGATGGACCGCGACCATGCCGCGTTCATACGCGAGTGCATGAAGAAAATAGAGGCCGACGACCACATCCTTGTGCGTGGCGACGTGTTCCGCTTCATAAAGTCGTGCAAGCAGCAGTTCGACCTGATTTTTGCCGACCCGCCATACGCCTTGCCCGAACTGCCTACAATACCGCAGCTCATTCTCGACAAGGACATGCTCGCTCCCGGTGGACTGCTTGTGTTTGAACACGGCAAACACAACGACTTCTCCAATGTGCCCGGCTTCATTGAGCACAGGGCATACGGAAGCGTGAACTTCTCTTTGTTCAGAAAGGAAGGGGAAGACAAATAAATATATAAAAGGGAAGACAAAAAATAAAAGGGAAGACAAATAAAAGGGAAGACAACAGAGACAACAAGGGACAACATTCTTGCCGTGCCAACACGGCACGGCTGGGTGTGCCATCCGTGGCGGAGGTCTCCGGCCTCCGCAGGAAGCTAAGATTGATAACAAGCAGTTGAGCAAAATTATACACAACTACTTGCCACTTCTGAATAATGGCTGTAGCTGACCTGCCACTTCTGAATAATGGCTGTAGCTGATTTGCCACTTCTGAATAATGGCTGTAGCTGATTTGCCACTTCTGAATAATGGCTGCAGCGGAGGCCGGAGACCTCCGCCACGTATAGCGCCACGGATAGCGCCATCAGCCGTGCCGTGTTGGCACGGCTAAAATGTTGTCCCTTGTTGTCTCTGTTGTCTTCTGTTGTCTTCCCTTTTTTATTCAGTTGTTTTTATTTAGCGCGATACTTCTCCGCCTGCTGCTGAATGAGAGCCGCGTCATTGAAGTAGTCAATCTGCATTGCCTTGCGCACCTCGTCCATTGTTTTTGCGGCTGTTTCGCGTGCAGCCTCGGTGCCCTTGCGCAGTATGTTGTAGATTTCGGGTATGTCCTGCTCAAACTCGTGGCGGCGCACGCGTATTGGCTCAAGCATTTTGTTGAGCACGCTGTTGAGGAACTTCTTTGTTGTTCCGTCACCGATGCCGCCGCGCACGTAGTGCTCTTTCAGTTCTTCAAGGTTTTTGTATTCAGGCCAGAACTCGGCGAAGTCGTCGGGTGTGCTGAAGGCCTCAAGGTAAGTGAACACGGCGTTGCCCTCCAGGTGACCCGGCTCGTCCATGCTCATGCGCGGCTCGCCGTTCGACATCTTCTTCACCTTCTTCCACACGTCGGCGGCAGAGTCGCTGAGGTAGATGCAGTTGCCGAGCGACTTCGACATCTTCTCCTTGCCGTCGGTACCCGGCAGGCGTCGTGCCGTTGCGTTCTCGGGCAGCATGATTTCCGGTTCCACGAGCACCTCGCCGTAGGTCTGGTTGAAGCGGCGCACGAGTTCGCGTGTCACCTCAAGCATCGGCTCCTGGTCTTCGCCGGCAGGCACGGTAGTGGCCTTGAACAGCGTGATGTCGGCAGCCTGGCTCACTGGGTAGCAGAAGAATCCGAGAGGAATGTTTGCCTCGAAGTTGCGCATCTTGATTTCGGTCTTCACCGTCGGGTTGCGCTGCACGCGCGACACGGTGATGAGGTTCATCAAGTATGTTGTCAGTTCGGCGAGTTCCGGAATCTGGCTCTGTATGAAGAGCGTGCACTTGGCGGGGTCGAGACCGGCAGAGAGGTAGTCGAGAGCCACCTCGATGATGTTCTGGCGTATTTTCTCAGGATTGTCGGCGTTGTCGGTCAGAGCCTGAACGTCAGCCATGAACACGAACATGCGGTCGAAGTCGCCAGCGTTCTGGAGTTCGACACGGCGGCGGAGAGAGCCAACGTAGTGGCCCAGGTGGAGCTTACCGGTTGGACGGTCGCCCGTAAGAATTACTTTTCCCATATAAATTGTGATATTGTTTCCTTGTATTCTTTATGGTTTATTGCGTTTTATATAAACTTGATACAAAGTTACACTATTATTTTAAATGGAGCAAATAAATAGGGAGTCCAGTTTGCAAAACAGGGGGTGTCGAGCTCCCGCTCGGCACATTGCGGCAGGTTTTGCGGAGGGCGGGAGCTTGATATGTTTTGTGGGGTTGTGTGTCGAGCGGGAGCTCGACACCTCCTAATAAGCTTTCTCGTGCACGCCGGCTACGGCGCGCCCGCTCGGGTCGTTCATGTTCTTGAAGTGCTCGTCCCACGCGAGAGCCTCCGCCGTTGAGCACGCCACGCTCGGTACGCTCGGCACGGAGCGCGCCGCCGACTCCGACGGGAAGTGCTCGGCGAATATGGAGCGGTAGTAGTATTCCTCCTTGTTGCGTGGCGGGTTGATGGGGAAGCGCTCGGCGGCGTGCGCCATCTGCTCGTCGCTCACCTGTTCGGCCGTTATCTGCTTCAGCGTGTCAATCCACGAGTAGCCCACGCCGTCGCTGAACTGCTCCTTCTGTCGCCATGCCACCTCCTCGGGCAGCATGTCCTGGAACGCCTCGCGCAGTATCTTCTTCTCAATCGTCTTTCCCGGGCACATCTTGGCAGCCGGGTTGGTGCGCATCGCCACGTCGAGGAATTCCTTGTCGAGGAACGGCACTCTGCCCTCCACGCCCCATGCCGACAGACTCTTGTTGGCGCGCAGGCAGTCGTAGAGGTGCAGCTTTGAGAGCTTGCGCACGGTCTCCTCGTGGAAGGCGCGCGCGTCGGGCGCCTTGTGGAAGTACAGGTAGCCGCCGAAAATCTCGTCGGCCCCCTCGCCCGAGAGCACCATCTTTATGCCCATCGACTTGATGACACGCGCCAGCAGGTACATCGGCGTTGAGGCGCGCACGGTGGTCACGTCGTAGGTCTCGATGAAGTAAATCACGTCGCGTATGGCGTCGAGCCCCTCCTGTATGGTGTAGTTGATTTCGTGGTGCACCGTGTCGATGTGCTCAGCCACGAGCCGCGCCTTCGCCAGGTCGGGTGCCCCCTTCAGTCCCACGGCAAACGAGTGGAGCCGCGGCCACCAGGCGCGTTCCTTGCCGTCGGCCTCGATGCGGCGCTCGGAGTATTTCTCGGCAATGGCGGAGATGATAGACGAGTCGAGTCCGCCCGAGAGCAGCACGCCGTAGGGCACGTCGCTCATCAGCTGCCGGCGCACGGCGTCCTCCAGCGCGTCGTGTATGGCGCTGACGCTTGCCGGGTTGTCCTTCACGGCGTCATACTCAAACCAGTCGCGCTTGTAGTAGCGTTTCATGCCCGGCGTGCGGCTCCAGTAGTAGTGTCCCGGCAGGAACGGCTCGTAGCGCTCACACTCGCCCTCAAGCGCCTTCAGCTCCGACGCCACGTAGACGGTGCCGTCGCTGTCGTAGCCTATATAAAGAGGTATGACGCCGATGGGGTCGCGTGCGATGAGGAACTCGTCGCGCTCCTCGTCGTATAGTGCGAAGGCGAAGATGCCGCTCAGGTCCTCAAGGAAGTCGATGCCCTTGTCGCGGTAGAGGGCGAGAATCACCTCGCAGTCGCTGCCCGTCTGGAAGTCATACTTGCCGCGGTAGCGCTCGCGGATGTCCTTGTGGTTGTAGATTTCGCCGTTCACGGCAAGCACCTGCTTGCCGTCGGGCGAGAACAGCGGTTGTCCGCCCGACTCGGGGTCGACAATCGACAGCCGCTCATGGGCGAGTATGGCGGAGCCTCCGCAGTGGATGCCGCTCCAGTCGGGTCCACGGTGACGAATCTTGCGGCTCATGCGCAGAGCCTTCTGGCGCAACTCGGGAGACTGCTCCCGTAGGTTGAAAATAGCTGTAATTCCACACATATATTGTCTTCTTTTATTGGTTTTCGATAACTTCTGCCGTCGTGCATCGACCGTTCAACGTGCTTGCTCCGACCGTGGTAAGCATTTACTCCGACCGCAGTAAGCACTTACTTCGACCGCGATGAGCACTCATTCCGACCGCGATGAGCCGACAGAAAATGTCGTTTGCCCCTACAAAAGAGTAGGGGCAACGAATCAAAAGAATAATTATTGTTTTAGGTCAGTGGTTTTGTTCGTTTAGTTGTATGCACTCTCGCCGTGCTCGTAGATGTCGAGGCCTTCCTCCTCAACGCGCCGGCAGACGCGCATTCCGATGGTCTTGTCGACAATCACATATAATATATAGGTGACGACGGCGCTGAAGACGATGCTTATCAGCGTGGCGATGATTTGCACTCCAAGCTGGTGCCAGTCGCCGTAGAGCGCACCCTCGGCGCCGCCCTTGCCCGTCACGGCTTGTGTGGCGAACACTCCGGTGAGTATTGAGCCTATGATGCCGCCCATGCCGTGCACGCCGAAGGCGTCGAGCGCGTCGTCATACTTGAAGTAGGGCTTTATCACAGCCACCATTATGAAGCAGATGATAGGGGTGATGATGCCTATGGCGAAGGCTCCGAGAATGTCGGTGGAGCCGGCTGCCGGCGTTATTGCCACGAGTCCAGCCACGGCGCCAGTGCAAGCGCCTACGGTTGTTGGCTTCTTGTTGCACGTCCAGTCGATGGTCATCCACGTCACGGCAGCGGCAGCTGCTGCCACGTGAGTCACCATGAGCGCGTTGGCGGCCAGTCCGTCGGCGGCCAGTCCGCTACCGGCGTTGAAGCCGAACCATCCGAGCCACAGGAACGACGTGCCCATGAACACTATGGTCACGTTGTGCGGCAGTATGGCGTGTCCCTTCTTGTAGTCGTCGCGCTGTCCTATCATGAGGCACATGACGAGAGCCGATATTCCGGCGTTGATGTGCACCACGGTACCGCCGGCGAAGTCGAGCGCTCCCATCTGCTGCAGGAAGCCGCCTCCCCACACCCAGTGCGCCATCGGGAAATAGGCAATGATGACCCACAGGATGGTGAACACCATGTAGCCCTTGAACTTGATGCGCTCTGCGAATGCGCCGAGTATGAGCGCCGGGGTGATGAGCGCGAACATGCACTGGAACATGGCGAACGTCAGCTCCGGGATGCCCGTCGGCGTCAGGCTGTCCACCGTCACGCCCCGTAGGAACACCTTGTCGAATCCGCCCATGAAGCACCACGCCCACGAGCCGCTGTCCTTGAATCCCGTGCCGAACGCCCACGAGTAGCCTATTGCCACCCACAGCAGCGACACCACGCCCACGATGAGCATTGTCTGCATTATGACGCTGAGCACATTCTTTTGTCTGACGAGTCCTCCGTAGAAGAGGGCGATGCCCGGAATGCTCATCAGGAGCACCAGTATGGTTGCCACAATCATCCAGGCAGTGTTGCCGGTGTCGAGTGTTGGGGTGACGGATAATAATAGTGTTGTTATCATGACTTTCTTCTTACCTTAAATTATTTAATGGGCCTTTCTAAGCCTTTCTTTAATATTTTAAAAGCATATCACTCCCCTCCCTTTTGGGGAGGGGTTGGGGGTAGGGCTTTTACTTCTCCTGCTCCGCATTATACAGTGCAATGTCTCCTCTTTCTCCCGTGCGTATGCGTATGGCGTCCTCAATAGGTATGATGAAAATTCTGCCGTCGCCAATCTCCCCGGTCTGTGCAGCCTTGAGGATGGCGTTCACGGCGCGCTCCACGTTCTTGTCTCTCACGACGAGCGACACCAGTATGCGCTCGATGGAGCTCGTGTCGTAGACGATGCCGCGGTAGATGCGGTCCTGGCGTGCCTTTCCGATGCCGCGCACGTCGTAATAAGAGAACCATTCGATGTCGGCGGCAAGCAGAGCCTGCTTCACATCCTCGAATCTTGACTTGCGAATGATTGCTTCAATCTTCTTCATGCTACTTTCTTTTTATTGGTGATAACTTATTTTTGCTGTCGTTTTGTAATCTCGACGCTGCAAAATTACAACAAAATGAAATATAAATTGCCATAAAAATGGCTTTTTAATATCAAGATTTTGAGTATCGTTTCATTTTGATAATTTTTATAGTGGGTATTTATTCATATTGTAACCATAAACATTGAAAATGGTAACAAATTGAAACTTAATAATAATTAACCCGAAAAAGTGCCACGGTTTTCATTGCATATTACGCAAATAGTTGTAATTTTGCAAGCGTAAAAAACAAATAGTAATTTCTTAAGGTAAAAAGACAAACAAAATGGCAAGGTCGGTAAAATTCACAAAGATGCACGGCGCCGGAAATGACTATATATATGTGGACACACAGAAATACGACATTCCCGACCCGTCGAAAGCTTCGATAGTATGGAGCAAGTACCACACAGGTATAGGCAGCGACGGACTCGTGCTCATAGGCAAGCCCTACGGTGGAGTGGAAGCCGACTTTTCCATGCGTATATTCAACGCCGACGGTTCGGAGGCGATGATGTGCGGCAACGCGTCGCGCTGCATCGGCAAGTACCTGTATGAGAAAGGTCTCACCGACAAGACATCAATCCGCCTGCAGACCCTCTCCGGCGTGAAGACCCTTGAGTTGCACCTCCGGAACGGCGGACTCCCGTCCGCCGCAGCCCCCGCCAACCGGAACGGCGGACTCCCGTCCGCCGCCAGAGAAGTTGAGAGCGTCACGGTTGACATGCTCGCCCCCGTATTCCACAACCCGCAGCAGTACGACGAGACCTGCGGCGACGAGCTGACCGCCGACTTCCGCACGTTTCACGGCACCTTCGTGTCGATGGGCAATCCCCACTTCGTGTGTTTCGTCGACGACATAAAGACCCTCGACATCGCCCGCTACGGTCGCCTGATGGAGCGCGACGCTGCATTTCCCGAGCGTTGCAACATCGAGTTTGCCCAGCAGATGGCAGACGGCACTCTGCGCACCCGTGTGTGGGAGCGCGGCAGCGGCATCACGATGGCGTGCGGCACAGGAGCCTGCGCCACGGCAGTTGCGGCGTCGCTGACAGGCCGCTCGTCGCGCAGCAGCGACATAGCCATGGACGGCGGCACGCTCCACATAGAATGGAGCGAGCAGGACGGCCACGTCTACATGACAGGTCCGGCAGCCTTCGCCTTCGAGGGCGAGGTAGCGTTGCCCTGACGGAACGGCGGACTCCCGTCCGCCGCAGCTCCCACCAAACGGAACGGCGGACTCCCGTCCGCCGCGCAGCCCGCAACTACCGCGCACCGTGCAACTCCCGACGGACAGGAGTCCGTCGTTCCGAAGAAAACCAATAAAAGACACAATATAATATGGCATTAGTAAACGAACATTTCCTGAAGTTGTCGAACAATTACTTGTTCGCAGACATAGCCAAGAAGGTGAACGCCTTCAAGGTGTCGCACCCACAGGTGCGCGTGATCAGTCTCGGCATCGGAGACGTGACGCAGCCGCTCTGTCCAGCAGTGATAGAGGCGATGCACAAGGCTGTCGACGAGATGGCTGTCAAGGCGACGTTCCACGGCTACGGTCCTGAGCGCGGCTACGACTTCCTGCGCGAGGCAATCGTGAAGAACGACTTCGCGCCGCGCGGCATACACATCGACCCGAGCGAGGTGTTCGTCAACGACGGTGCAAAGAGCGACACCGGCAACATCGGCGAGATAGTGCGCTGGGACAACTCCGTGGGCGTGACCGACCCGATATATCCCGTCTACATCGACTCCAACGTGATGTGCGGGCGTGCCGGAGTGCTTGAGAACGGCCGCTGGAGCAACGTCAACTACATGCCGTGCACGGCAGAGAACAATTTCGTGCCAAAGATTCCCGACCACCGCGTCGACATGATTTACCTCTGCTATCCAAACAACCCCACTGGCACCGTGCTCCCGAAGGAAGAGCTCAAGAAATGGGTGAAGTATGCCCTTGAGAACGACACGCTCATACTCTACGATGCAGCCTACGAAGCCTACATCCAGGACGACGACATCCCTCACTCCATCTACGAGATAAAGGGCGCCCGCAAGTGCGCCATCGAGTTCCACAGCTATTCCAAGACAGCCGGCTTCACCGGCGTGCGCTGTGGCTACACCGTCATCCCGAAGGACATCACCGCCGTGACACTCGACGGCAAGCAGCGCGTGGAGCTCAACCACCTGTGGGACCGCCGCCAGTCGACCAAGTTCAACGGCACATCCTATATATCACAGCGTGCCGCAGCCGCCATCTACACGCCAGAGGGCAAGAAGCAGGTGAAGGCCACCATCGACTACTACATGGCAAACGCCCACTACATGCACGAGCAGCTCACCCAGATGGGCTTCAAGGTGTACGGCGGACGCAACGCCCCTTACCTGTGGGTGAAGACACCCGACGGCACCGACTCGTGGAAGTTCTTCGAGCAGATGCTCTATGCCGTGGGCGTGGTGTGCACGCCGGGCGTGGGCTTCGGGCCGAGCGGCGAGGGCTACGTGCGCCTGACGGCATTCGGCGACCGCGACGACTGCCACGAGGCAATGAGAAGAATAAAGGAATGGAAAGCCTGAATAGGCTTGCCAAGGCTTAGAATAAAAAACAACAAAACAACATAAAAGAAACAACAATGGCAAATTTAAGATTTGAGGTTGTAGCCGACGCTTTCAAGAAGAAACCCGTCGACGTGATTGCACCGATTGAACGTCCGTCTGAATTCTTCGGAAAGAACGTGTTCAACCGCGCAAAGATGTACAAGTATCTTCCGCGCGACGTGTATGAGAAGCTCATCGACGTTATCGACAATGGCGCACGCCTTGACCGCAGCATCGCCGACGCCGTGGCAAAAGGCATGAAGCAGTGGGCCGACGAGAACGGCGTGACACACTACACACACTGGTTCCAGCCCCTCACCGAGGGCACTGCCGAGAAGCACGACGCCTTCATCGAGCACGACGGCAAGGGCGGCATGATTGAGGAGTTCTCGGGCAAGCTGCTCATGCAGCAGGAGCCTGACGCCAGCTCGTTCCCTAACGGCGGCATCCGCAACACCTTCGAGGCGCGCGGCTACTCGGCCTGGGACCCAACATCGCCTGTCTTCATCATCGACGACACGCTCTGTATCCCTACCATCTTCATCTCATACACAGGTGAGGCCCTTGACTACAAGGCTCCGCTGCTCCGCTCGCTCCACGCCGTGAACGAGGCCGCAACAGAGGTTTGCCACTATTTCTACCCTGAAGTAAAGAAAGTTATTTCCAACCTTGGATGGGAGCAGGAGTACTTCCTCGTCGACGAGGGACTCTACTCTGCCCGTCCAGACCTCATGCTCACCGGCCGCACCCTCATGGGCCACGACTCCGCAAAGAACCAGCAGATGGACGACCACTACTTCGGAGCCATTCCGGAGCGCGTGCAGGCTTTCATGAAGGATCTTGAAATCCAGGCCCTTGAGCTGGGCATACCATGCAAGACACGCCACAACGAGGTTGCGCCCAACCAGTTTGAGCTGGCTCCTATCTTCGAGGAAACCAACCTCGCCATCGACCACAACATGCTCCTCATGTCGCTCATGAAGAAGATTGCGCGCCACCACGGTTTCCGCGTGCTGCTCCACGAGAAGCCTTTCGCAGGCATCAACGGCTCGGGCAAGCACGAGAACTGGAGCCTTTCAACCGACACCGGCGTGCTGCTCCACGGACCTGGCAAGACCCCGATGGACAACCTGCGCTTCATCGTCTTCATCGTCGAGACCCTCATGGCTGTCTACAAGCACAACGGACTGCTCAAGGCCAGCATCATGAGCGCCACCAACGCCCACCGTCTGGGCGCCAACGAGGCACCGCCAGCAATCATCTCCTCATTCCTCGGCCATCAGCTCACCGAGATTCTCGACCATATCGAGCACTCCGACAAGGACGAGCTGTTCGACATCGCCGGCAAGCAGGGACTGAAGCTCGACATCCCGGAAATCCCGGAACTGCTCGTCGACAACACCGACCGCAACCGCACCTCTCCATTCGCCTTCACGGGCAACCGCTTCGAGTTCCGCGCCGTAGGCTCAGAGGCCAACTGCGCCAGCGCCATGATCGTGCTCAACACAGCCGTGGCTGAGGCTCTGCAGGAGTTCAAGAAGCGTGTCGACGCACTCATCGCCAAGGGCGAGGACAAGATAAGCGCCATGCTCGACGTGGTGCGCGAGGACGTGAAGTTCTGCAAGCCAATCCACTTCGAGGGCAACGGCTACTCTGAAGAGTGGGTTGAGGAGGCAAAGCGCCGCGGACTCGACTGCGAGACTTCATGCCCGAAGATTTTCGAGCGCTATCTCGACGAGGACTCAATCAAGATGTTCGAGAGCCAGAACGTCATGACACGCAAGGAGCTTGAGGCACGCAACGAGGTGAAGTGGGAGACCTACACCAAGAAGATCCAGATTGAGGCACGCGTCTTCGGCGACCTCTCGATGAACCACATCATCCCTGTCTGCACCCACTACCAGAGCCAGCTGGCAAAGAACGTGCAGAGCATGTACGACATCTTCCCCGCCGACCAGGCTGCCAAGCTCACGTCGCGCAACAAGAAGATTATCGAGGAGATTGCCGAGCGCACCCAGATAATCGAGACCGGCGTGGAGGAGCTTGTCAACGCCCGCAAGGTGGCAAACAAGATTGCCGACGAACATCAGAAAGCCATCGCCTACCACGACACCGTGGCTCCGAAGATGGAAGAAATACGCTACCAGATTGACAAGCTTGAGCTTGTCGTGGCAGACGAACTCTGGACTCTGCCTAAATACCGCGAGTTGCTCTTCATCCGATAAGCAACCGCGAAAATACAAAAGCTATTAAACAGCTATCTATTTCTTTTATTGGTTGTTTAAGGTTTGGGGCTGTGCTCTTGTGAAAGGGTGCAGCCCCTTGTTTGTTTTGTCGCATGTAGGCATGGCGTGGGACGGTAGTCAGACGTTCCGGCAATAATTTTCACCGATTGTTGACGTATTTCAGATATTTATTCCTATCTTTGTGCACTTAAAAACATGAAGCAATGATTTGGGCAATATATAAAATGAGGAGAGCGTTGGCCGTCGGCGTGTTGCTTGGCGGCATCACTCTATCGGTCAGTGCCCAAAACAACCAACAGCGCATCAACGACAAGTTCTACCAGATGTATGTCAAGGCATACAACATGCGCAAGTCGCCCGCCTGCCTGCAAATAGCCGACAGCCTGCGCCGGGCGTCGATAGCCATCGGTGACCACCATGGCGAGACCTACGCACTATCCATTCCATTCCTCTACGAGTTCTACCGTCCCGACAACCTCGCCGGGCTGGAGGCTGCCATGCGCCCGTTCACGGAGAAGGCAAAGGAGTACAAACTTTGGGGACTCTACTACTACGCCATATCCCTGAAGGTGGCTTACTACACAAGGCAACGCCGATACATAGAGGCATTCATGTATCTCGAAGAGCAGAACGCCCTCGCCAAGAAGATGGGGCACAGCGAGGGACTGTGGACCCTGGCGCGCATGAAGGGCGTGATACTCCATTTCCGCGGCGATCTGTCGCAGGCTGTGAGCGGCTACCAGCGCGCCATCGACTTCTACAAGGAGCACCATTACCCGCGCTACATATCGCGCGAATACCTGAGCATTGCCGACTGCTACCGCATGATGTGCGACTACGAGCGCCTTGTGGATGCCGCCGAGGAGGCAGAGCTTTACTGCATGATACCGTCCGACCGCACCAACGTCTACATCTACGAGTGCTACGGCTACTTCATGCTCGGCCGCAACATGGAGTTTCTCGACCGCTACAACTACGTCGAGACCCACAAGTCGGTGCTCGACAACAGCTACGTGGTCATGAACAAGGCCGTCAAGGCGTGCAAGGCCATCTACGACGGACGCGACGCCGACGCCATACAGACCATCGACGACATTGCCAAGGTGTCGCCCGAGGAGAGCTACCGGCTCTATGCCGCCTACTACAAGTACAAGGGCGACTACATGCGCAGCATCAACTACATGCAGCTCATCATGAACGCGCGCTACGAGAAAAGCGAGGAGACGTTCAACTGCGACCGGCAGAGCACAAACGCCATATTCCGCGACCAGCGGCTTGAGGCCGACCGGCAGCGGCTTATCAACGCCAACACCAAGCTGAAGCTGTCGAACGCCGAGAAGACGCTCCACAACTCGTCGCTCGAACTGGGCAAGCGGCGCGACGCCATGCGGCTGGCACAGGCAGAGGAACAGCAGAACATGCTGTCGTTCAACAACCAGCAACTCGTGGCCCGACAACTGCGCGACTCAATAGCCGCACAGGAAATCATCCAGCAGACAAAGCGCCGCCAGCAGCGCACCGAGTCATACGTGATGGCGATGCTCGTGGGCATGGCTGTCGTGGCGATGCTCATGACATTCCTCTACAGCTGGCGCAAGCGCCGCCTTGCCGGAAAGCTGCTCATTGCCAACACCTGGCTCGGCGAGACCATAGAGAGGCTTAACATAGCCAAGGAGAAGGCGCAGGAGTCGGAGCGCATGAAGACGCTGTTCATACAGAACATGAGCCACGAGCTGCGCACGCCACTCAACGCCGTTGTGGGATTCTCGCAACTGCTTACCGCCGACGACAACGGCCTGAGCCCCGACGACTGCCGACACATGGCACGCTACATAGCCGACAACTCAGAACTGCTCACCACACTCGTCAACGACATACTCGACATCGCGACCCTGCAAAGCGGCAACCTGAGCATGAACCTCGCGCCGATGAACGTGAACGACACATGCCGCGAGACGATAGAGACAGTGCGCCACAGGCTTGCCGACGGCGTGAAGCTGCACTTCACGACCGACGCCGACGACCGGATGAGCGTGGTGTCTGACAGCCACCGCGTGCGCCAGGTGCTCATCAACATGCTCACCAACGCCGAGAAGAACACCACGGAGGGCAGCATCACGCTCAACGTGTCGCTCAAGCGCACGAATATGGTGACGTTTTCCGTGACCGACACAGGCATAGGCGTGCCGCCCGACAAGCAGGAACAGATTTTCCAGCGCTTCCAGAAGCTCGATGCCAGCAAGCAGGGCACCGGACTCGGACTTGACATCTGCCGAAACATAGCCAAAAACCTTGGTGGCGAGATTGACATCGACCACGAATACACCGGAGGCGCGCGCTTCTGGTTTACTATACCCGTAAACAAATGAACCGAAATACTTCATCATACATGTGGACAGTGCTCGTTGCCGTCATCCTTCTGGTGGCGGCTCCATGCTGCATGTGCGCACAGCAACAGCAGCAACAGCCCGACGTGACGGCCCATATGCAGCAACTGTTTATACTTGCCAGCCGCAACGTGCGCAACGCCAAGTGCGTGGTCTACGCCGACAGTCTGCGGCAGATAAGCCATGCGGTGGGCAACAAGGATGCCGAACTGAGCTCATACACCATAAAGATGAAGCACTACAGCCTCGACTTCAATGCCGTTGACGAACTGGAGAAGTCGGCGAAGGCGACGATGGACTTCGCCCTTGCCAACAACTTCATCGACGCCTTCTACAGCGCCGTGTCGTTCAAGGTGACGTTCTACACCAACCGCGGCGAATACGACAAGGCTTTCGACTTCCAGGAAAAGATGCTCGACTATGCCAAGAAACACGGCCACAAGTATGGCATAATAATAGGACACATATCGCTCGGCAACGTCTACCGTATGCGTATGCAGATGGTGAAGGCAATCGACGAGTACCGCCAAGCACTCGACAACTACCACGCCTACAACATAAAGCACGACACGGGCATCGACTACAAGCGCATCGTGGAATGTTACATCATCGTGGGACACTTCGAGAAGGCGCTTGCCACTGCCGACAAGGGACTGCAGGTGTCAAACTCAAGGCAGAGCATCAGCGGACTCTACGGCTACAAGGCGTTCGCCATGTTCATGCTCGACCGCGACCGTGACTTCATCGACAACTACAACCATTTCAAACACCTCCAGAGCGAAGGCGCCCCCGACGTGCAGCCGCTTGTGGTAAACTGCCTGGATGTGATGAAACTGATATACGACGGCAAGTATAAAGAGGTGGACGAGCGCATGAAGAAACCCGGCATGGGAGCCTTCAAGCAGTATGTGGAGATTGCCTACTACAAGCGGCGCGGCGAGTATGAGAAGGTGCTGGAGGCAATGCGCGCGATGAACATCAACCTCTACGGCAACAGCACAGGCTCACTGGCTGCCAACGGCGAGCAGATGAGCGCGTCGGTGAACAACAACCTCGTGGGGCTTGACAAGGAGCGCGCCGAGGGCGTGAACTCGCGGCTGAAGCTCATCAGCACCAACCTTGAGCTGAAGAACACCGAGCTTGAGCTGACACGCTTCAAGGATGCCGAGCAACTGGCACTCGTGGCGGCCGAGGCAAAGCGGCTGTCGCTAAACAACCAGAAACTGCTCTCGCGGCAGCTGCGCGACTCTCTCGCGAGGACAAGGCTGCAACGCGCTGAGGACGAGCAGCGGCAGCGCGCCAACCGTGTGCACATGTGGATGCTGTTCATCGCCGCCAGTGTGCTGACGCTACTCGGACTGCGCTACCTGCTGCGCAACAGCAAGATGACGCACGAGCTGGGACGCACCAACGACAACCTGCAGGCAACGCTCAAGAACCTGAGCGTTGCCAACGACCAGGCGCAGGAATCCGACCGCCAGAAGACAAAATTCATACAGAGCATGAGCCACGAGATACGCACGCCGCTCAACGCCATAGTGGGATTCTCGCAGATACTGACCGACGACGACAGCCAGCTCAGCGAGGAGGAACGCAAGAACATCACCGACATCATCAACAACAACTCGGAGGTGCTCAACACGCTCGTCAACGACATACTCGACCTTACGAGCCTTGAGACGGGCAAGTATGTGATGAAGAAGGAAGACGTGCCCGTCAACAGCCTCTGCCACCACGCCCTCGACTCCACGCGCCACCGCAAGGCGGATGGCGTGCACCTGCGCCTGGAGACCGAGCTGCCCGACGACTTCATGGTGAAATCAGACAGCTACCGCCTGCAGCAGGTGCTCGTCAACCTGCTCACCAACGCCATGAAGAACACCACGAAGGGCAGCATTGTGCTCAGTTGCTCGCTGTCGGAACGCCCGGGACTGCTCACGTTCACCGTGACCGACACCGGCATCGGCGTGCCGCGCGACAAGCAGGAGAAGATATTCGAGCGTTTCTGCAAGCTCGACCAGTTCAAGCAGGGCGTGGGACTTGGCCTCGACATCTGCCGCATCATAGCCAAACGGCTCGGAGGCGCCGTCGACATCGACCACGATTACACCGGAGGAGCGCGCTTTTGGTTCGCCATACCCGTGTGATGCCGTTAATTTGCATTAACACATCAAATAAAATCATGACAAGTTGCTCACGATTGGATTTTTATTGCTAAATTTGCACGCAATAAATTTTTAAAGTTATATGTCATCATTTGTTGCTGATAAAATTGTAATGGACGGTCTCACCTATGACGACGTCCTTCTTATCCCCGCTTATTCAGAGGTACTGCCGAAAACGGTAGAGTTGAAAACCAAGTTCTCGCGTAACATCAGCCTGAATGTGCCTTTTGTCACAGCAGCCATGGACACCGTAACGGAGTCGGCTATGGCTATTGCCATCGCACGCGAAGGCGGCATCGGTGTTATCCACAAGAACATGTCTATTGAAGACCAGGCCCGCCAGGTGGCTATCGTGAAGCGTGCCGAGAACGGCATGATATACGACCCTGTGACAATACGCCGTGGCAAGACAGTGAAAGACGCCCTCGACATGATGGCGGAGTACCACATCGGAGGCATCCCCGTTGTAGACGAGGAGAACCACCTCGTGGGCATTGTGACCAACCGTGACCTCCGCTTCGAGCGTCACCTTGACAAGCTTATCGACGACGTGATGACTCACGACAACCTCGTGACCACACACATCAAGACCGACCTTGCCGCCGCTGCCGAGATTCTGCAGTCAAACAAGATTGAGAAGCTGCCGGTTGTCGACAGCGACAACCACCTCGTGGGCCTTATCACCTACAAGGACATCACCAAGGCAAAGGACAAACCAATGGCTTGCAAGGACGAGAAGGGCCGTCTGCGCGTGGCAGCAGGTGTGGGCGTGACTGTTGACACCCTCGACCGCATGAGCGCTCTCGTTGAGGCTGGTGCCGACGCCATCGTCATCGATACAGCACACGGACACTCTAAGTTCGTAATCGAGAAACTGCGCGAGGCAAAGGCTTCATTCCCTAACGTTGACATCGTTGTGGGCAACGTGGCTACAGGTGCCGCTGCAAAGATGCTGGTCGACAATGGTGCCGACGCAGTGAAGGTGGGCATCGGCCCGGGCTCTATCTGCACAACACGTGTCGTGGCTGGTGTGGGTGTGCCGCAGCTCAGCGCTATATATGATGTCTACTCAGCCCTCCAGGGCACTGGCGTGCCATTGATTGCCGATGGCGGTCTGCGCTACTCGGGCGACGTTGTCAAGGCTATCGCCGCCGGCGGCAGCTGTGTGATGATAGGCTCACTCGTTGCCGGTACAGAGGAAAGCCCTGGCGACACAATCATCTTCAACGGACGTAAGTTCAAGAGCTACCGCGGCATGGGCTCGCTTGAGGCTATGGAGAACGGCTCTAAGGACCGCTACTTCCAGGCTGGCACGAAGGACGTGAAGAAGCTCGTTCCGGAGGGCATCGCAGGACGCGTGCCTTACAAGGGAACCGTGCAGGAGGTTATCTACCAGCTCGTGGGCGGTCTGCGCTCGGGCATGGGCTACTGCGGTGCAGGCACCGTTGAGGCTCTGCACAACGCCAAGTTCACACGCATCACCAATGCAGGTGTGCTTGAGAGCCATCCGCACGACATCACCATCACAAGCGAGGCTCCTAACTACTCACGCCCACAGTAAACTTACAAGAACATACAAAGGCAACAAGCCTTAGACATGCCTTCAAACAGGCAATACAACTCTAAGCCTTCCTAAGCCTTCCTGCGCCACATCCCGCCGGAACGCCAGACTCCCGTCTGGCGCGCTTGCAGGGCAAACACATGGTGCGCCGGAGGCATAAGAAGGCTTAGAAAGTCTTACTCTCAAGCAATAATAAAACAAGAAGAAATGAAATTTAAATCACTGTTGGCTGCCCTGCTTCTCGTTGCAAGCAGCGTTGGCGCACAGACTGCCGACCCCGTGTTGATGACCATCAACGGCAAGCCGGTGTTGCGCTCGGAGTTTGAGTATTCATACAACAAGAACAATTCAGAACCTGTCGTCGACAAGAAGAGTATCGCCGACTACGTGCCGTTGTTTGTCAACTACAAACTCAAGGTGCTCGCAGCCGAGGCTGCAGGCATCGACACCACAAGCGCGTTCCGCAAGGAGTTTCTGATGTATCGCGACCAGCAGGTGCGCCCGTCCTTCATCAACGACAACGACGTGGAGAACGAGGCCCGCAAGATATACCGTGAGACGCAGAGCCGTGTCGACGCAAACGGCGGACTCGTGCATCCCTACCATATTCTCGTGATGATAAACCAAAAGGCTACGCAGGCTGAGCAGGATGCTGCCAAACTGCGCGCCGACTCAATATACACGGCACTCAAGAAGGGTGCCAACTTCGAAGACCTCGCACGCCGTCTGTCTGACGACAAAGGTTCCGGACGACGCGGCGGCGACCTGTCGTGGATTCAGAAGGGACAGACCGTGAAGGAGTTTGAGGAAAAGATATTCTCAATGAAGCCCGGCGAGACGTCGGCTCCGTTCCTCTCGCCGTTCGGCTACCACATCGTGAAGCTCGTGGCAAAGCAGAACTTCTTCCCCTACGACTCTGTGCGTGCCGACATCCACCGCTTCATAGAACAGCGCGGACTACGCGAGCGCATCATCTCGCAGAAGCTCGACTCCATAGCAAAGGCTTCAACGCCTGCCACAACGCCTGCAGCACTGCTCGACCAGCGCACCGCAGAGCTTACAGCCAAGGACCCGGCTCTCGCCAACCTCATACGCGAGTACCACGACGGACTGCTGCTCTTCGACATCTCCAACCGCATGGTGTGGGACAAGGCAGCCAAGGACACCAAGGGACTTGAGGCTTGCTTCAGGAAAAACCGCAAGCGCTACCAGTGGACCGAGCCGCGCTTCAAGGGCATTGCCTACAACTGCAAGGACGCCGCCGACGTGGAGGCAGTGAAGCGCTCAATCAAGAACGTGAACTTCGACGAGTGGGCCGACACACTGCGCAAGCAGTTCAACGACTCCATACTGCGCATCAAGGTGGTGAAGGGCATCTTCAAGAAGGGCGACAACGCGCTTGTCGACCGCGACGTGTTCGGCAAGGACACTACCTACACCGCCCCGAAGGGTTACGAGCATACTGCCACATACGGCGTGGTGCTCAAGGCTCCGAAGACCTATGAGGATGTGCGCGAGCTTGTTGTGAAGGACTATCAGGAGGCGCTTGAGAAGAAGTGGCTCGACGAGCTGCGCCGCAAGTATCCGGTTGTTGTGAACGAGGAAGTTCTCGCAACTGTCAACAAGCACTAACAATAATTACACATTATATAATATATACATAGAATATAGATGAGAAAACAAGGTAATATATTCTTTGCCATTCTTGCCGTGCTCATTTGCATCGGCTTGGGTGCCAATGCCGGGAAGCCTTCGAAGAAGAAGCGCCTGGCGGCTGTTGCCGACACGCTGAACCGACCAGTGACGCTGCCCGACCTCTCGGAGTCGCGCCCAGTGGTTACCGGTCCGGTGGCTGCACAGCCTGGCGATGCCGTGACGTTGCCCGACACAAGCAAGGCGATGCCAGTGGTAGACGCGGAGCCAGTGCCGGAACACAGCGTGGTCGACGAGGTGATGTGGGTGGTAGGCGATGAGCCTATCCTCAAGTCGGACGTAGAGATGATGCGTCTGCAGGGCGAGGCCGAGGGCATCGACTGGCACGGCGACCCCGACTGCGTGATTCCTGAGCAGATTGCCGTGCAGAAGCTGTTCCTCCACCAGGCGGAGATTGACTCCATACAGGTTACGGAGAGCGAGATTGCGCAGAGCATCGACATGCAGATAAACCGCTGGATTCAGCAGGCCGGCTCACGCGAGAAGCTTGAGGAGTACAAGAAGATGACCGTGTCGCAGATGCGCTCACAGCTCCATGACGACTTCAAGAACAACCAGCTCATACAGCAGATGAAGGAGAAACTCGTGGACGGCATAACCGTCACACCGTCGGACGTGCGCGAATATTTCCGCAACATGCCTGAAGACAGTATACCGTTCGTGCCTACAGAGGTGGAGGTGGAGATAATCACCCGCCAGCCTAAAATCTCGCAGGACGAAATCAACCGCGTGAAGAACGAGCTGCGCGACTATACCGACCGCGTGAACCGCGGCGAGACATCATTCGCGACACTCGCACGCCTCTATTCCGAGGACCCGGGCTCTGCACGTCAGGGCGGCGAGATGGACTACGTCGGCCGCGGAATGTTGGACCCGGCTTTTGCAAGCGTGGCATTCAACCTTACCGACCCGAAGAAAATCTCAAAGATTGTGGAGTCGGAGTATGGCTTCCACATCATACAGCTCATCGACAAGCGCGGCGACAAGATAAAGGTGCGCCACATACTGCGCGTGCCGCACGTGTCGGAGGCTGCTGTCGACTCGATGCGCACACGTCTCGACTCACTCGCCACAGAGATACGCTCGGGCAAGTTCACCTTTGAGGAGGCTGCCTCGATGGTGTCTGACGACAAGGACACACGCAACAACCGCGGACTCATGTCGTTCAACGGCGAGGACGGACGCACATCGCGCTTCCAGATGAAGGACCTGCCTACAGAGGTGGCGCGCAAGGTGGAGGACATGAAGGTGGGCGACGTTTCCGACGCCTTCCGCATGATCAACGAGAAGGGCAAGACCGTCGTCGCCATCGTGAAGCTCAAGAGCCGCACGCCTGCCCACCGCGCCACCATCACCGAGGATTACCAGGTGATGAAGAACCAGGTGCTTGCCAAGCAGCGTGCCGACTTCCTGCATCAATGGGTGGTCAATAAAATCAAGACCACATACGTCAAGATGAACGACCGCTGCAAGTCGTGCAAATTTGAGTATGAGGGCTGGATAAAATAAAATTCTGAATTTTGAATTTTGAATTGTCGGCTGATGCCGATTTGGAATTTTGAATTTTGATTTAGGAATGGATAAGAAAAATTCCCTGAGTATATACAGATGGCACAGAACGGCTCTTGTTGCCGTTCTGTGCCTTTTTGGGTTTTGTCTGATGTGGGCTATGGGTGTCCCATATCACAAGAAAAAACGCAAGAAGACCGATGAGCGTGTGTATCTCGTCCATGCCGACGAGCTGAAGTTCGACCAGTATGGCAATGTGCCCGACGCGCAGATTGTCAAGGGAAAGGTGCACTTCACTCATGCCGGCTCTTCGCTGACATGCGACAGTGCCTACTTCTTCCAGGAGTCAAACTCGGTGGAGGCGTTCGGACACGTGCACTTCAGACAGGGCGACACGCTGTCGCTCACGTGTGAGTATGCCGACTACGACGGCGCCGACCAGATGATGCACGCCCGCAAGAACGTGGTGCTCAAGCACCGCACGCAGACACTCTACACCGACTCGCTCGACTACGACCGCATCTACGACCTTGCCTACTTCTTCGAGGGCGGCAAGCTCGTCGACGGCAAGGACCGGCTTGTAAGCGACTGGGGTGCCTACAGCCCTGCCACACGCGAGGCTTCGTTCTACTATGGCGTGGAGATGTATTCCGGCAAGAACCACATCACCACCGACACGCTGCACTACGACACGCGCACGACAATAGCCCATGTCGTCGGCCCGTCAACCATCACGTCGAAGGGCACTACGATATCCACCACCAACGCCTTCATGAACTCGCGCACCGACCGCTCGCAGCTGTTCGGACGCTCAACGATTGTCGACAAGGACAAGTCGATTACCGGTGACTCGCTCTACCACGACAACAACAACGGCAACAACGAGGGCTTTGGCAGTGTGGTGTATGTTGACCGCAAAAACAAGAACGAGCTTCATGCCGACCGCCTGTTCTACAACGACAAGACTGGCTATGGATACGCCACGCGCCGCGCCTTGCTGCTCGACTACTCGCAGAAGGACACTCTCTGGATGCACGCTGACTCGCTGAAGATATACACATTCAACATCAACACCGACTCCGTGTACCGCAAGGTTCATGCCTTCCCCCACGTGCGTGCCTACCGGCAGGACGTGCAGGCTGTGTGCGACTCGCTGGTGTTCAACTCGCAGGACTCCTGCATGACGATGTACCGCGACCCTATTGCATGGAACGCCAACCGC
>JBNMLZ010000022.1:0-29632 GCA_050875085.1 Prevotella sp.
ATCATGTGGTAGAAGTCGTCGAGGGTGTGGTCGTTGCCGGCAAGAAACTGGCAGCAGTCTTCGGTCATGGCCGTCATGATGAGCTGGGCGATGTCGGCGGCGTGGGCGGGGGTGGCGTGAGTGATTGTCATAATGGATGGTGTTATAATGTTAAAAGCGTTCTGTGGCGGCAGACGGGAGTCTGCCGTTCCGGGGAGGCGGACGGGAGTCTGCCGTTCCGGGGAGGCGGACGGGAGTCTGCCGTTCCGGGGAGGGTGTTAGTATTTGTCGAGAATTTTCTTTATCTTGTCTGCGCGTTGTATGCCCTTCGACTTTTTCGAGGGGAAGAGCAGCCCGAACAGTCCGAGGAGGTTGAAGCCTTGCTGCGCCTGCTGCGTGAGCTTGGCGTTCTCGCTGATGCTGCGCATAGACTTCTGCATGTCAAACGCCATGCCGGGAGCCGTGACCTCTACACCTTCAAGCACCACTTCCTGCGGAATGAGGAATATGGTGTCGCGCTGTGTCTCGTCATAGCTCACACGGCGCTGCATGTAGTGCTTCTTCGACACCGTGGCGCTGCGGAAGGGCAGGGCGGTGTGCGTGGAGCCGAGGTAGTCGGTTGTGGCGCGTTGCCCGTTGTCGGTGGAGATGACAACGCCGGGCAGGGGCAGGCGCGTGTCCATGTCGGCAACGACGATGTGCCTCTGTGCATGGGCGGCAGAGGCATACAGCAAGGCGGCGATTATGACGGTGAGAATTTTCATACTGCAAATTTAGACATAAACTCATGCACGGCAAAACCATTTATCTATTGTTACGGCAATTTCTGATAGTTTCACTATAGCTAACAGATGCAAATACTGTCGAAAACATCTGCAAATATTGCACGCCGCATCTCCTTAACTTCCTCAAAATGAGAAAAAAACGGACAAAGGTTTGC
This sequence comes from Prevotella sp., assembly GCA_050875085.1. GTDB lineage: Bacteria > Bacteroidota > Bacteroidia > Bacteroidales > Bacteroidaceae > Prevotella. The sequence continues at coordinate 920 of JBNMLZ010000022.1, forward strand.
TTATGTGAATTTAAATCCTTATCTTTGCAACAGAAATGAATTTTATGGATAAAGAAGAATGAGGATTCCGACAGCAAGACCGATGTCGGAATTCTTGTTTTTTTATTGTCCTATTTAAACAATAACTAACAAAAAACAAAGACTTTTTATTATGGCTTACATGTCACAAGAAGGCTACGACAAACTCGTGGCTGAACTCAAGCAGCTCGAATCAGTAGAGCGTCCTAAGGCATCGGCAGCCATTGCTGAGGCAGCCGACAAGGGTGACCTGAGCGAGAATGCCGAATACGACGCTGCCAAGGAGGCACAGGCTCATCTCGAACAGAAGATAAACCGCATAAAGGTTGCCATTTCCGAGGCTAAGATTGTGGACACATCGCGCCTGAGCACCGACACAGTGCAGATTCTCTCGAAGGTGGAGATGACCAACCTCGCAAACAAGGCGAAGATGACCTACACCATCGTGAGCGAGAGCGAGGCCAACCTGCGCGAGGGCAAGATTTCCATCACTACTCCTATCGCACAGGGATTGCTCAACCACAAGGTGGGCGACGAGGTGGAGATAAAGATTCCGCGCGGCACAATCCATCTGCGCATCGACAAGATTACCATTGAGTAAACTTAAAATATAAGAGCTATGGATATATTCTCAAAAATCGCTGCTGGCGAGATTCCCAGCTACAAGTGCGCCGAGAGCGACAAGTTCTACGCATTCCTCGACATCAACCCGCTGGTGAAGGGTCACACGCTCGTAATACCGCGCCGTGAGGTCGACTACATCTTCGACATGCCCGACGACGAGCTTGCCGAGTATCATGTGTTTGCAAAGAAGGTGGCCATTGCCATCAAGCGCGCCTTCCCGTGCATAAAGGTGGGAGAGGCTGTGCTCGGCCTTGAGGTGCCACACGCACATATCCATCTCATACCGATGCAGTCGGAGAAGGACATGCTCTTCTCTAACCCGAAGCTCAAGCTGTCGGAGGAGGAGTTCAAGGAAATTGCCGACAAGATTTATACGGAGTTCAAGAAACTGTAAAGAAAAACGACAGGGACTTCTGAAAAAAAAGAACAGGAGGTTGAGCAGATTGTTGCTGCTTGACCTCCTGTTCTTTTTTTACTCAAGTTTCGGATTTATATAATTGGCGGCGGACGGGAGTCCGCCGTTCCGGGATTAGACGATTTTTTCTACTCCCTTGAAGTATTTGCGCAGGACGAGGAGCGAGATGAGGCGCTCTCGGCGTTTGTCGCGGAACTGGTCGACATACTCATGGGCGTGGCGGATGATGGCTTCTGCCTCTTCAGGATGGGCGGAGTAGTAGTCGAGGCGTTCGGTGAGGTCGGAGAAGTCGGGACGCACCTCGATGTAGTGGTAGTTGGGGCGCAGCCGTCCTTCCATGAACCACGTCTCGTAGGTGGGTCGCGGCATCACAGCGATGGAATTTGACGACATCACCCACTTCAGGTTTGACGCCACTTCGTTGCCCTCAATCGCCATGATGTAGCGGAAAGGCAGGTGCTCGCCGATTGTTAGCTTGTCGCGTGTCCACTCTGACGGTTGGCGGTCGATGGCTCCGGCATCGATGCGCCCGTTGCCAAACCACCGCTTCATGAACGCTATGCGCTGAGGCTTGTTGTTGACCTTGCCGCGGAAAACGGCGCGGTCGGCCTTCTCGCGCCATGGTGTATGGTCGTTGACGAAAATGAAGTGGCGCACCTTGTTGAGCTTCATAATTACAGAATTGCTGTTGTCGCCTTCTATGGGGCGGCTCTTCACGATGCTCGGCACCTCAGGGACGAATGTCACGTCGCCGGGTTCGAGGTGCCAGCGGAAGGACTGTGGGAAATAGCGCGTAAACTCGATGGAGTCGAGATAGTAAACCTTTTGTCGGATGCGCTTTTGCTTGCCAATGCTCACAGATGCCTGGAGCCACGTCTGGCGGTCGGTGGAGGAGAAGTCGGCTGACTTGCAGTAGTAGTCGACGCGATTGAGTATGTAGTCGCGGTCGGGTCGCTGGTTTAGGATGTCGTCAAGGTTGCTGACGCGCGGACGCAGCAGGCAGCGCGGAATATGTGTCATGACGTAAGCCTTGGCATAGTAGACCCATTTGGGGTTCTTGCCGTTGAAAATGGTCTTTCTTATTTTACTGAAAATCATAAGCTCTTATTTGTCTGTATTGTTGTGGTGAAGCTTCATGCCTTCCACCTTGTTGTTAATATAGATGCGGAAATCGTCGTCGCCGAGAATGTCGATGTCGTCGTACAATCCCATAACGAAGCGTCCGATGCCGAGAAACGAAGCCACGTCGATGGTGAGCATCCAGTGTATGCCGTCGTCACAGGGAGTGAATGACGGTTCGGAGAGTGGGTATTCCTCAATCATGAGGTTGTGTGACAGTTGTCCGAGCCTCATGGTGACGGTGTGGCGTTCCTCGCCCGAGAACATGAATATGTCGGTGTAGATTTGGCGGTGCAGATGCTTGTTGAACCACGAGTCGTCGAGCAGTTCGACACTTTCCATTCTCGAAAGTTTGAACGTCTTGTTGATGTGCGACTTTATCTCGTGGCAGCGCACGTCGCGCCCGTTGTTGAGAAACATGTAAGGCTCCACGTAGCGGTCGCTCACGGAGTGGCTGTGGGGCGACGAGTAGTTGCATATCTTCACGATGCGCTCCTCCTTCATGGCATGTCGGAGTGTAGCCTTGTTGGTGTTGACGCGTTGCGAGATGCATGGGTCGGTGGCGATGTCGTCGAGTCCGAAGTGGCGTGCCAGCTTTGTGCGCAGCCGTGAAGCCATGATGTCGTCCTTGTCGGCATCGGCAAGCGTGTGGCATAGGTATTCGGCTTCGGTGTCGCTGAGCGGAATGTTCTCGCCGAGGCGCTTGAAGAAGGGCGACTGCGGGTCGAGCGAGTAGTAGCCCGAGTCGCGTCGCACATGGAAGCCGTAGTCGGCAAGCATGTGCAGATAGTTGTAGACATTGCGCCGTGCCATGCCTTTCATGTCGGCGTATTGTTGTGCGGTGTGGCGTCCTGGAGATGTGAGATAGATGATGAGGTCGAGAATGCGTGATAGTTGGTTAGTTTCCATAAGGCGAGTTTTATTCGAATTTCAGTTCGAGCTGGCGGTCGTCGCCGAGCAGGTTGTAGCTCATGCGGTGGTATGGCGTCGTGCCGTGGAGCCGTATGCCCTCGCGGTGTGCCCGTGTGGGGTAGCCCTTGTTCTTCTGCCAGTCGTAGTAGGGGTATTCCTCGGCGAGGCGGTCCATGTATTCGTCGCGGAACGTCTTGGCGAGTATGCTTGCGGCAGCAATCGCCTGGTACTTGCCGTCGCCCTTGACGATGGTGGTGTAGGGCAAGTCGCGGTAGGGCGTGAAGCGGTTGCCGTCGACGATGATTGCCTCGGGACGCACGGTGAGCTGGTCGAGGGCGCGGTGCATGGCGAGGAAGCTCGCCTTGAGGATATTTATCTTGTCGATTTCCTCGGGCGTGACCACACCGACAGCCCATGCCACGGCATCTTTTACGATTTGGTCGCGCAGCTCGCGGCGTTTTTTCTCGGTAAGCTTCTTAGAGTCGTTGAGCAACGGGTTGTCGTAGTTGGGCGGCAGAATGACGGCAGCGGCATAAACGCTGCCTGCCAGACAGCCGCGCCCGGCCTCGTCGCATCCGGCTTCGACGAGGTCGGCGTAGTAGTGGGGGAGGAGGTGGGGGGAGGAAGACTTTTTCATAATAAATTAGTGCGGCGGACGGGAGTCCGCCGTTCCGGTTGGTTTGTGGCGGCGGACGGGAGTCCGCCGTTCCGGTTGGTTTATGGCGGCGGACGGGAGTCCGCCGTTCCGGTTGGTTTGTGGCGGCGGACGGGAGTCCGCCGTTCCGTTAGAACATTTGGCTGACGCGGCGCACGCCGGCAACGAGAGCGTCTATTTCCTCCTTTGTGTTGTACAAGGCAAACGAGGCGCGCACAACGCCTTGCACTCCGAGACGGTCCATGACGGGCTGCGCGCAGTGGTGACCCGTGCGCACGGCAATGCCGAGACGGTCGAGCAGGGTGCCCATGTCAAGATGATGGATGTTGCCAACGAGGAACGACACGACGGCATCCTTGCCCTCGGTGGTTCCGAAGAGGCGCATGTCGGGTATCTCAGCCATCTTGCTCATGCAGTATTCCGTCAGCTCGTGCTCATGTCGGGCGATGTTGTCCATGCCGAGGGCAGACACGTAGTCGAGAGCCGTGGCGAGTCCGTGGGTGGCAACATAGTCGGGTGTGCCAGCCTCAAACTTGAACGGCAGTTTCTCGAACGTGGTCTTCTCGAAGCTCACGCTCTCGATCATCTCGCCACCGCCCTGGTAAGGCGGCATACGGTCGAGCCACTCTTCCTTGCCGTAGAGCACTCCAACGCCTGTCGGACCATATATCTTATGACCCGAGAATGCGAAGAAGTCGCAGTCGATGTCTTGCACGTCAACGGCGAAGTGGGGTGTTGACTGCGCTCCGTCGACAAGCACGGGCACGCCGTGCTCATGGGCAATGCGCACGATGTCCTTCACGGGGTTCACTGTGCCGAGCGTGTTGCTCACGTGGGCAACGCTCACAATCTTTGTCCGCTCGGAGAAGAGATTGGCGTAGGCTTCCATGTCGAGCTTTCCGGAGTCATCCATAGGTATCACCTTGATGGCGATGCCGCGCTTGGCTGCCTGAAGCTGCCATGGCACGATGTTGGAGTGGTGCTCCATGACAGAGACAATCACCTCGTCGCCCTCTTGCATGAACTCCTCGCAGAAAGAGCTTGCCACGAGGTTGATGCTCTCCGTCGTGCCGCGCGTGAAGATAATCTCCTCCGTTTTGGGGGCGTTGATGAACTGGCGCACACGCTCGCGTGCAGCCTCGTGGAGGTCGGTGGCACGCTGTGAGAGGTAGTGGACGCCACGGTGCACATTGGCGTTGGCGTTGAGGTATTCCTCGCGCATGGCGTCGAGCACGCACATCGGCTTCTGCGTAGTGGCGGCGTTGTCGAGATAGACAAGCGGACGGTCGTAGACAGTGCGCGAGAGAATGGGGAAGTCGGCGCGGACTTTGTTTATATCGTACATAGTATATTCATTTACTTACACATCTTGCATCCCTCACACTTGCTCAGTTCGCCGCGGAAACGCTTCTCGACGAGGTAGTGGAGGCGGTCGCGCAGCGGCTCAAGGTCAATCTTGTCGATAACCTCGTTGATGAAGGCAAACTCAAGGAGCAGCTTAGCCTCCTTCTCGCTGATGCCACGCTGGCGCATGTAGAAGAGGGCGGCGTCGTTGAGCTGTCCCACGGTGGAGCCGTGGGAGCACTTCACGTCGTCGGCGTAGATCTCAAGCATCGGCTGTGTGTACATGCGTGCCTCCTTTGTGGCGCAGAGGTTCTGGTTTACCTCGTCGCTGACGGTCTTCTGCGCGCCGTGGCGCACGAGCACACGTCCGGCGAAAGCGCCAGTCGACTTGTCGTCGAGCACATACTTGTAAAGCTCGTGGCTGGTGCAGTGGGGCACCTGGTGGTCGATGAGCGTGTTGTTGTCGACGTGCTGTGTCTTGTCGGCAATCACGCAGCCGTTGCACCAGCACTCGGCACCCTCGCCGCTGAGCTGCACGTCGAGGCGGTTGCGGGTGACACCGTTGTGGAGGGTGATGACGTTGTGGTTGAAGCGCGAGTCGCGCTGCTGCTCCACGTAGACGTTGCTGACGCGTGTGTTCTTGTAGTGGGTCTCCTCCATGCAGTAGAGGTCGAGTGATGCGTTGTCGCCCACGTAAGCCTCAATCACCTGTGTGGTGAGGAACTGGCGGTCGTCGGCGGCGTGGTCGCAGAAGAGGAACTTGGCGCTCGCGCCCTCCTCCATGACGATGAGCACGCGGCGGTTGACCATGAGGTCGACATTGGAGCGCAGGATGTTTATCACCTGCACCGTCTTCTCCACTTTCACGTTCTTGCCGACGCGCACGAGCAGGCCGTCCTGGGCAAGCATTGTGTTGAGAGCCGTGACAGCATCCTCATCGGTGCGCGCAAGCTTGGCGTAGTGAGCGGCAACGAACTCGGGGTTCTGCTTGGCATACTCGGCAAGCGAGGCTATGGTCACGCCCTCGGGCAGGTTCTCCTTGGGTTGCAAGGCTGAGCGGAACTGGTCGTTGACGATGAAGTAGAGCGATGTGCTCAGGTTGGGCACGTCGCAGCGGAACGCCTTGTAGGGGTCCACTGGCATGTCGATGCGGTTGATGTTGACGCCATAGTTAGGCTCGAAGAGCTTGTCGATGGTCGTGTATTTGTATCTCTCAACCTTGCGCGATGGAAATCCCAGACGTTCAAAATCGGCGAAGGCAGTGTCGCGCACGCTGTTGAGCGCGTCGGTGCTGTGGGCGCAGATTTGGTCGCGGTTCTCGCGGTAGAGGTCGATGTATTGTTTCTCGCTGTTCATATTATTCCTCTCCTACTTCAGCCTTAATCCAGTCGTATCCACGCTCCTCAATCTCCTTGGCAAGCTCCGGTCCAGCAGTCTTCACGATGCGTCCCTTGTAGAGCACGTGCACCACGTTGGGCTTGATCATGTCGAGCAGGCGCTCGTAGTGGGTGATGACGATGGCGGATGTCTCGGGAGTGTGCATCTTGTTCACGCCCTCGGCAACGATGCGCATGGCGTCGACGTCGAGTCCGGAGTCGGTCTCGTCGAGGATGGCGAGTTTCGGCTCAAGCATTGCCATCTGGAAAATCTCGTTGCGCTTCTTCTCGCCGCCCGAGAAACCCTCGTTTACGGAGCGGCGTGTGAACTTGGAGTCGAGTTCCACAATCTTGCGCTTCTCGTTCATGAGCTTGAGGAACTCGCCGGCTTTCAGTTCAGGCAGTCCCTGGTACTTGCGCTTCTCGTTGACGGCAGCCTTGAGGAAGTTGGTCATCGACACGCCCGGTATCTCCACCGGGTACTGGAATGAAAGGAAGAGTCCTTCATGCGCGCGGTCCTCGGGCTTCATCTCAAGGATGTTCTTGCCGTTGAACCAAGCCTCGCCCTCTGTAACGGTGTAGAGCGGGTTGCCGGTGAGCACGGCGCTGAGGGTTGACTTACCAGAACCGTTAGGTCCCATGATGGCGTGAATTTCGCCGTCGTTGATTGTGAGGTTGATGCCTCGGAGTATTTCCTTGCCAGCGATTGTGGCGTGGAGGTTCTTTACTTCTAACATGATAATCTTGTATTTAATAAGTTTTTTTATCCAACTGTACCCTCAAGCGACACACTCAGCAGCTTCTGTGCCTCCACTGCAAACTCCATCGGCAGTTTGTTGAGCACGTCCTTGGCGTAGCCGTTGACGATGAGGCCGACGGCCTGCTCTGTCGGTATGCCGCGCTGGTTGCAGTAGAAGAGCTGGTCCTCGGAAATCTTCGATGTCGTTGCCTCATGCTCCACCACGGCAGAGTCGTTGTGGATGTCCATGTATGGGAATGTGTGGGCACCGCAGTCGGAACCGAGCAGCAATGAATCGCATGAAGAGTAGTTGCGGGCGTTGTCGGCATTGCTCGTGGCGCGCACGAGTCCGCGATAGGAGTTCTGGCTGTGTCCGGCGGAGATACCCTTAGATATGATTGTCGACTTGGTGTTTTTGCCCATGTGAATCATCTTAGTGCCGGTGTCGGCCTCCTGGTAGTTGTTTGTCACGGCAACGGAGTAGAACTCAGCCTGCGAGCCGTCGCCGCGCAACACGCATGACGGGTATTTCCATGTGATGGCAGAACCCGTCTCCACCTGTGTCCACGACAGTTTGGAGTTGACGCCACGCAGGTCACCACGCTTTGTCACGAGATTCAGCACACCGCCCTTGCCGTGCTCGTCGCCAGGATACCAGTTCTGCACGGTGGAGTATTTCACCTCGGCATTGTCCTTGACGATTATCTCGACGATGGCAGCGTGCAGCTGGTTCTCGTCGCGCATCGGTGCGGTGCAGCCTTCGAGGTAAGACACGTAGGCATCGTCGTCGGCGATGATGAGCGTGCGCTCAAACTGACCCGTGTTGCGTGCGTTGATGCGGAAGTAGGAGCTAAGCTCCATAGGGCAGCGCACGCCCTTCGGGATGTAGACGAATGAACCGTCGGAGAACACGGCGCTGTTGAGTGCGGCAAAGAAGTTGTCGCGGTAGGGCACAACAGAACCGAGATATTCCTTCACAAGGTCGGGATGATGCTTGATGGCGTCGCCGATGGAACAGAATATGATGCCCTTCTCGGCAAGGTGTTGCTTGAAGGTGGTCTTCACGCTCACCGAGTCCATGATGGCATCAACGGCAACGCCACTCAGCGCGAGACGCTCCTCAAGTGGAATTCCGAGCTTGTCGAACGTCTTCATAAGTTCCGGGTCAATTTCCTTCTTCTCGTCCGACGGCTTCTTGGCGAGCGGGTCGGCATAGTAGGATATTGCCTGGTAGTCGATTTCGGGCACGTGGACGTGTCCCCACGTGGGTTGTTTGAGCGTCTGCCAGTAGCGGAACGCCTTCAGGCGGAACTCCAGCATCCAGTCGGGTTCGCCCTTCTTTTCGGAGATAAGTCGCACAACATCCTCGTTGAGTCCTTTCTCTATGATGTCGGTGTGCACGTCGGTAGTGAAGCCATACTCATATTTCTGGTCTGCCACCTGGCGCACAAACGCATTCTTTGTATCTTTATTTTCCATTTCGCTGTATCGTAAGTCGGGGACTTTCTGCACTTAACGTTAAGGCACAATATCCCCTTTGGGTTTTAGAGTACAAAATTACGAAATATGCTGTTATTAACCGAATGATTTACTTTTTTTTTGATGTTTATAAACAATCAAGGGGGCAACACCCACTGGTGCTGCCCCCTCTTCTTAGGATATACAAATTAGTTTAAATTAAAGTGCGTGTCTCACGACACAAATAAATAATATGAAAATGTTGTTCTTTTTGTTACGGGGTGTGGCGCACGAATGTTACGGATTGTAGCGCACGAAAGCCTCCATGGCTTCGTAACATGCCAAACCGAGGTTGTGGTAGAGATCGGCAGTGGCGTGGTTGCGGTCTTCCGCACGCTGCCAGAACAGACGCTCGTCGTTGCCGAGGAATGGTGCGCTCTCCATCTGTGACGAGTGCTTGAGGATGCAGTTGCGCTTGCCTCGCAGTTCCTCAGGTGACATAGGCACACACATCTCGATGTTCTCGATTTCCCATTCTGCCCATGCGCCACGGTACATCCATATGCGGCAGTCCTTAAGCCACTCTGCGCCAGCCTCCTTTTCGAGGTCGATGGCAGCGAGCACGGCGTCGGTGCACTTGCGGTGAGTGCCGTGTGGGTCGGCAAGGTCGCCGGCTACGTATATCTGATGAGGCTTCACCTGCTGGAGCAGTGCGCGCACAATCTCGACATCCTTCTCTGTCATTGGCAGCTTCTCGATTTTGCCCGACTCGTAGAACGGCAGGTCAAGGAAGTGCACGTGGTCGAGAGGTATTCCGTTGTAGGTGCAGGCTGTGCGAGCCTCGCCACGGCGGATAAGTCCCTTGATGGTGCGAACCTCGGGGATGTCGATGTCCGACGGCTTCTTCTGTGCGAGGAAAGCCTTGATTTCGGAATACATCTTCTTGATGGTCTCGTCGTTGTTGCCGCAGAAAAGCTGGTTGAAGCCATTGATGAAGTGCATGAAACGAGTCACCTCCTCGTCGCCCACGGCGATGTTGCCCGAAGTCTCGTAAGCCACGTGCACATCGTGGTGCTGCTGAACGAGTCGGCGTATGGTGCCGCCCATTGAGATCACGTCGTCGTCGGGGTGCGGTGAGAACACAATCACGCGTTTGACGGCAGGATTGGCACGTTCCGGACGGTTGGTGTCGTCAGCGTTTGGCTTTCCTCCTGGCCAGCCGGTGATGGTGTGCTGCAGGTCGTTGAAAATCTTGATGTTGCAGTTGTATGCCGAGCCGAAGCGTGCGAGCAGGTCGGAGAGGCCGTTCTCGTTGTAGTCCTTGTTGGTGAGCTTGAGGATAGGCTTCTGTGTGAGTTGGCAGAGCCATACCACGGCAGCGCGAATAGTCTTGTCGTTCCACTCGCAGTTGGTCACGAGCCACGGGTGCACGATACGTGTCAGCTTGCTTGCGGCGGCGAGGTCAATGAAGAATTTGGCATCGTTGTGGGTCTGCACGAACGATGCGGGCACAACATCTGTGATTGGGCCTTCGATAATCTTCTGCACGATGTCCGACTTTTCTTCTCCCCATGCCGTGAGGAACAGCTTGTGGGCTGATAGCAGGGTGTGTATGCCCATTGTGATGGAGCAAGGCGGCACCTGTTCCTGCGTGCCGAAGCTGTTTGTCATCTCCTCGCGTGAAGTCTGGTCGATGAGAATGATGCGGCTTGTCGACGACAGGGTAGAACCCGGTTCGTTGGCTGCGATGTTGCCCATGCGGCCGATGCCGAGAAGGGCAATGTCGAGACCGCCCTCGGCAGCGATGAGCTGTTCATAGGCGCGGCAGTGCTCGATAACGTCGCTCTGGTTGATGGAGCCGTCGGGAGTATGCACGTTTTCAGCCTTTATGTCGATATGGTTGAGGAAACGCTCGCGCAGTTGTCCAAGAGCGCTGTGCTTGTTGTCGGCGCTGAGCGGGAAATATTCATAGGCATTGAACACAACTACGTTCTCGAAGCTCAATCCGTTCTCCTTGTGGCGGCGTATAAGTTCCTCGTAGACAGGGTTGAGCGACAGGCCCGTACCGAGGGCGAGCACGCATTTCCTGCCTGCTTCCTTGGCGCGTTTGATTTCTGCCTCAACAGTGTCGGCGATAACGCTTGCAGCCTCTTCTACCTTGGGGTAGATGTCGGTGAAGATTTTCTCGCAACGAGTGATTTCAGAGCGTTCCACTGCCGTGCGTGGGCGGTAGTACTGCTCGGGAACTTTGTTCAACACGATTTGTGAGCTCAAATTCAGTTTCATAATAGTTATGTTTTTTAGGTTTGTTTTTGTTCTGCCTTATGGTCGGTCGGCCTGCTTGAATCCCCATTTTGACGGGCGCGGGCCCATGGTAAGCTCAAGAGTGCCGCCACGTGTGATGTCGTTGAACTCGATGTACGACTTTGTGTAAGGTCTGCCGTTGAGTCGTGCCGACTGCACGTATATGTTCTTGTCGCTGTTGTTCTTGGCAACCACCGTGAACTTCTTTCCGCCGCCGACATTCACCGAAGCCTTGTCGAACAGTGGTGAGCCGATAACATAGCGTCCGCCAGTCGGTTCCACCTGATACAGACCCATAGCCGATATCACGTACCATGCCGACATCTGTCCCACGTCCTCGTTGCCCGACAGTCCGTCAGGCTCATTGTGGTACATCTCGGTGAGCATCTTGCGCAGCAGTGGAGCCGCCTTGTCGGGGCGTCCGGCATAGTTGTACATGTATATCACGTGGTGTGACGGCTCGTTGCCGTGGGCATACTGTCCTGTCATGCCCGACATGTCGGGCGATGCGTTCTCTCCGGCGTCGCCCTCGGCGATGAACAGAGAGTCGAGTTTGTGCATGAACGCCTTGTCGGAGCCGAAGAGCTTGATGAGTCCGTGCACGTCGTGCGGCACGAGGAAGGTGTACTGCCAAGCGTTGCCCTCGGTATAGTCGTTGGTGCGGTGCTCGGCGTTGAAGGGGTTGAACGGCGTGCGGAACTTGCCGTCGGTGCCGATTGCGCGCATGAAACCGGTCTGCGGGTCGAAGTATTTGCTGAACGAGCGCGAGCGGTTGAAGAAGTATTCATAGTCCTTCTCGTCGCCCAGTTTCTTTGCCACCTTAGCCACGCCGTCATCAGCGATGCAGTATTCAAGTGCGTTGGCAACAGTCTCGTTTGTCGGCACCTTGTCCCAAGGAATGTAGCCATACTTCTTGAGAATGTCAAGACTGCGTATGTCGATCATCTGGGTCTTCGTGAGAGCCTCAAGCACCTCCTGCTCATAGCCCTTGGCAAAGCCCTTGAGGGCGAGGTCGGCAAGTACGATTGCGCCCGGGTTGCCAATCATGCAGTCGGTCTCGTTGCCCATGAGATGCCATACGGGCAGGCGTCCCTGCTGCTTGTATATGTTGAGGAATGTCTGCACGAAGTCGCGCTGCATGTCGGGGAAGAGGAACGACATGAGCGGATGCGCTGCGCGGTAGGTGTCCCAGAGCGACAGCGTGGTGTAGTTGGTGAAGTCGCCGCGGTGCACCTTTTGGTCAGCTCCACGATACTGCTTGTCAACGTCACAGAACTGCGAGCATGATGTCATGAGATGGTACATGGCGGTGTAGAATATGCGGCGGCGTGTCAGGTCGTTGGTCTGTATCTCAATGCGTGACAGCTCCTTGTTCCACTTCGCGTCGACATCCTTCACAGCCTGGTCGAAGTCCCATCCCGGCAGTTCGGCAGTCATGTTTTCCTTCGCCTTGTCGATGTCAACAGGCGAGAGAGCCACCTTCACGAGCAGCGGTTTGGTGTTGTCGGGAGCGGTGATGAAGGCGCGGTACATTGTGTCGGTGCGCTCAAGTGTCACCGGCTGTGAGAAGTCCATAGAGAAGTATATGCGGCGGTCTTTCGCCCAACCCGTTGAGCGGCGGTAGCCGGTGAGTCGGGTAGGTGATTCCTGCGTCAGCAGGCAGTCTGTCGGAGTGTCCCATCCGAGGCACTGTGCAAGATCGAGGGCAAGCATTGCCTTCGCTCCTCCCTTGAATGTGTAGCGGTGGAAGCCGCAGCGTTCAGTGGCGGTAAGCTCCACAAGTACATTGGGGTTTGTGAGTGCCACCGAGTAGTAGCCCGGGTGGAAGCGCTCGTCCTCATGCTTGAAGTGGGTTGACTTCTGCTGCTTGTCGGTGATAGGCAGCAGTGCGATGTCGCCGAGACAGCCGATGCCTGTGCCGGAGAGGTGCATGTGACCGAAGCCAATCAGCTCGTTGTCGCTGTAGTGGTAGCCGGAAGTCCAGTCCCAGCCGCGCAGTGGCTCCGTAGGGCCGAGCTGCACGAGTCCGAACGGCGAGTTTGCGCCCATGAATGTATGACCGTGTCCACCAGTACCGATATACTGGTTGACGTATTGCGTGAGATTTTGCGTAGCAGCCATAATGCCCTGTATACCAATGAAAAAGGCAACGAAGGCAACGGCGATAATGCGTAATAGATTTTTTGTATTCATATTTAGTGTTTAGCAACTGCAAATTTACAATTTTTTGGTTTGTTGTGGCTATTTTATCCAAAGGATTTCGTGCTAAAAAAATTTAACGGAACGTAAATACATATAAACGCCTGTTTCTTTATTTATATATAGGTATAATAACACGCAGATTTCTGTACTTTTGTAGTGAAATTAAAGAAAAACAATATATAAAAATCATGAACAAGCAAACTCTTGCCATCGACACCCCATTCCAGAAACACGACGCCTACGGCGCACTCAGTATGCCAGTGTACCACACACTCGCCTATGAGTTTGACGACGCCTCGGTAATGGCCGACGCATTCTGTGGCCGCATCGAGGAACCTGACTATTCCCGCGTGATGAACCCTACCGTGACATTCCTTGAGCAGAAGGTCAAGGCCATAACGGGCGCAGAGCGCGTGACAGCCCTCTCATCGGGCATGGCAGCCATCAGCAACACCCTCCTCTCACTTGTGGAGGCAGGCAAGAATGTGGTGTCGTCGCGCCACATGTTCGGCAACACCTACTCGTTGCTTGTCAACACGCTGCCGCGTCTCGGCGTTGAGCACCACTTGTGTGACCTCACCGACATCGCCCAGGTTGAGGCAGCCGTCGACGACAACACCTGCTGCATATTCCTTGAGATCATCACCAATCCACAGCTTGAGGTGGCAGACCTCCGCGAGTTGGCGCGCATTGCCCACAAGCACAACATTCCGCTCATTGCCGACACAACCGTGATACCGTTCACAGAGTTCTCTGCCAAGTCGCTTGGCGTTGACATCGAGGTGGTGTCAACCACGAAGTATCTCTCTGGCGGAGCCACATCGCTTGGCGGCATGGTCATCGACTACGGAGGCTTCCCTGAGTTCGCACGCCGTCTGCACGACGAGATGCTCTTCAACCTCGGTGCCTACATGACTCCCCACGCTGCCTACATGCAGAACCTCGGACTTGAGAACCTCAAGGCACGCTACGCCCTTGAGATAAAGAACACCGAGGAGTTTGCCCGCCGCCTGCGCGACATTCCGGGAATAAAGAGCGTCAACTATGTAGGCCTGGAGGACAATCCATATCACAAGCTCGCACGTGAGCAGTTCGGCGAGACAGCCGGTTGCATGTTCACCATCGACCTTGAGTCGAAGGAGGCATGTTTCAAGTTCATCAACTCGCTGAAGCTCATCCGCCGCGCCACCAACCTCTTCGACAACCGCACTCTCGCCATCCATCCGGCAAGCACCATCTTCGGTCCGTTTACCGACGAGCAGCGCCGCAAGATGGATGTGCTCGACACCACCATCCGCATCTCCGTAGGTATGGAGAGCGTGGACGACCTTGTGGAGGACGTTAAGCAGGCTCTGTAGGAGTGTATAAACGATAAAAAAACAAGACAATGCAATATAATTTCGACAAGATAATCGACCGCCACGGCACCGGCGCACTCGCCCTCGACGTGCTCCAGGAGCGCTACGGCCGTCCCGACCTCACACCGCTGTGGGTTGCCGACATGAATTTTGAGACACCCGAGTTTATCACCTCAGCCCTGCGCCGCCGTCTCGACCACTCGCTCTTTGGCTACACCACCATACCCGCCGACTTCTGGTCCACCATCATCGGCTGGATTCACGACCATCATCAGTGGGACGTCAAGGAAGAGTGGATGCGTTTCATCCCGGGCATTGTGAAGGGCATCGGCTTCGTGGTGAACGTGTTCTGCAAGAAAGACGAGAAGGTAATCATCCAGCCGCCTGTATACCATCCCTTCCGCCTCACCCCGCAGGGCAACAAGCGCGAGGTGGTGATGAACCCGCTCCGCCGCAACGACGACGGTTCCTACTCCATGGACTTCGACAACCTCGCCAAGGTAGCCGACGACAAGTGCCGCGTGCTCATCCTCTCCAATCCCCACAACCCTGCCGGCATCGTATGGGATGTTGACACCCTGCGCCGCCTTGCACATTTATGCGCCGAGCGCGGCATCATCGTCATCTCCGACGAGATACACTGCGACATGGCGCTGTTCGGCAACAAGCACCATCCGTTTGCCTCGGTCAGCGAGGAGGCGGCACAGTGCAGCATCACCTTCGGCGCCCCGTCGAAGACATTCAACATCGCCGGCATCGTGTCGTCCTACTGCATCGTGCCCAACGAGAAGCTGCGCCGCCCGTTCTTCGAGTGGCTTGCCGCCAACGAGCTTGACGAGCCGCATCTCTTCGCTCCTATCGCAACGATTGCCGCCTTCAAGAACGGTGAGGAGTGGCGCCGCCAGATGCTTGCCTACATCGAGGGCAACATCCTCTTTATCGAGAAGTGGCTCTCCGAGAATCTTCCGCAGATAAAGCCGTTGCGCCCGCAGGCGTCGTTCCTTGTATGGCTCGACTGCCGCGGCCTCGGTCTCGACCACGACGCCTTGCAGAACCTCTTCATCAATGGCGCGCGCCTCGCTCTCAACGACGGCGAGATGTTTGGCATTGGAGGCAAGGGCTTCATGCGCATGAACGTGGCGTCGCCGCGCAGTGTGCTTGAGGACGCTCTTGTCCGCCTGAAGAAAGCTGTCGGCTAATATGATGAACGTCGGACTACTGTCCGACGCTCATCCTCATTCCATGATAATTATGACCAACAACCAACAAACCTGACAATTATGAAAAACCTTTTGACATTTATTTTATGCCTCATATCCGTTGTCTCTGTAAAGGCACAGACCGCACAACCAGCCGACACCCTCTCCGATGCTTTCGTCGAGAAATTTCTCGGCAATCGCCACGATGCCATCGCTGCCCTGCAATCGAAGGAATACCAAAAGGCCTTCGACCTATGGAGCTCATTCACGCCCGTGATTGCTGCCGAGCGCAAGAATGCCAAGGGCGACGCTCTGCGCGACCTCGACTCCCTCGGTGTTGACAATATCGTGATGCGCGCCAAGTGCATGAACCGTTTGGACAAGCGCAAGGAGGCTATTGCCCTTGGCGAGGAAGCCATCAGCGCATGGCGGGCAGCACGCGACTCCACATCGCGCTACTATGCCATACTGCTCGACAACTACGCCACTTATCTTGAAAGCGACTACCAGAGCCAGCGTTCGCTCGAAGTAGGCAAGAAGGCGCTCGGCATCTACAGCGCATATCTTGAGAACGATTTCGACAAGGCTCTCATCCTTATCCACATTGCCGAGTCGTGCAATGAACTGAAGATGCACGCCGATGCCATACGCTACGAGCTTCAGGGACTCAGCATATTCAATAAGGTGTACGGCGAACATTCAGAGGAATACCGTAACGAACTGGAATGGCTCAGCAAGTACTATGCCGCTGCCGGACAACAGAAGAAAGCCGACGAGGTGGACGAGCGTCTGGATAGGCTCAACGACGAGGCTGAACAAGGCTATGGCGACATTCCAGCCCCTATAAACTTCGAGGACTCTACGGAGTGTACCGCCCATATCCAGGATGCCCTGCGTTGTGCCGAGTATTATACGAGCCATAAGATTCAGGCCCACGACATGGGCGATGCCGGCCAGTGGCTCATGAACTGGGTTATCAACTGCAACGACATATTCATCGTTCCCGATGAGGAAACCGACAAGCTTCTGGCTGGCGATGCCGCCACAAGTGTATGTGCAATCGCCTTCTTTGCCGGATGTGTCAAGTATGCCATCAACAACGATGATTATGACTTCTCGCTCGACACCTATCGAGCCGGGGTGGTGGCGATGATCAACTTCTATCTAAACCACGAAGATATATACACCGGCAAGCAGAAGATTGCTTCACTTGAGAAATATGTCAAGGCGTACAACAGTGACGGCATTGACGGAGTCTACGGCATTGCCGACAAGATTTTTGAGAAAACTATGAAGCGGTTTGAGAAAGAACAAACCAAGGAAAAGAAATAGATAGGAGGTCGGGCGCCCTTGCCCGACCTCCTATTGTTTATTACAGGCTCAGTACGCCCTTTTGTCTAATGTCCTGCGACGATGCGCCTACCATTATGTCGAAGTCGCCCTTTTCGAGCACTCGCTTCATGTCGGCACCGATTATTGACAGCTCGTCGAAACCGAGGGTGAACTCCACCGTGCGGCTCTCGCCAGCCTTCAGGCTCACCTTCTCGAAGGCGCGCAGCTGCAATGCCGGCTGTGCGTATGAGGCGGCGCGGTCGTGGATGTAGAGCTGCACCACCTCACTGCCGTCGCGTGTTCCGGTGTTCTTCACCGTCACCTTGACCTTGGCGAAGGCAGGGCTTGCAGCCATCAGCAGACCTGTGGATGATTCCATAGCCTCTGTCTGTCCGTTGACCTCTGCCACCTGCGGCTTGTTGGCGGGAGCGGCAGCGTCAGACGGGTCGGCAAGCTTCTCGATGGTCATGTTTGAGTAGTCAAACTTGGTGTAAGTCAGTCCGTAGCCGAAGGGGTAGAGCGGAGCCGACTCCATGTCCATGTAGTCGCGTGTCTTGCCCTGGCTGTAGTATACGGGAAGCTGTCCCACACTGCGCGGTATGCTCACCGGCAGACGTCCCGACGGATTCTTGTCGCCGAATATTATCTTGGCTATTGCGTTGCCGCCCTGCTCGCCAGGATACCATGCCGTGAGCAGTGCGTCAGCCTTCTCTGCGGCATTGTTCATCAGCAGGGTGCGCCCCTCTATGTAGACGATGATGAGTGGCTTGTTGGTGCGTCGTGTCACCTGCGCCATTGCGTCGATAAGCTCTTCCTGCTTGCCGAGAAGGTCGAGTGTTGAGCGGTCGAAGCCCTCGCCGCAGTCCATGTCGAGCACTTCCTTTGATGCGATGGCGGCTCCGGTGGATATGTATTTGGTGCGGAAGTCGCGTGCGCTTGAGCCGCCCACCACCAGCACTACGGCATCAGCACTCTCGGCAGCCTTCACGGCAGCAGGGATGTCAGCCGTTGTGGTGTCGCGCACGGCACAACCCTTGGCATACACCACCTCGGTCTTGTCGCCCGCAACAGCCTTTATGCCGTCGAGCACGGTGTGTATGGCCTCGCGTGCCTGCGGTGCGGTGTAGTCGCCGAGCTGGTTGTATGGCGTGTCGGCGTTAGGGCCTATCACGGCGATGCGCTTCAGCGAGTGCGACAGAGGCAGTGCGCCGTTGTTCTTCAGCAGCACGGTGCCCTCCTCAGCCACCTGCTCGGCAATTGCCTTGTGCTCCTCGGAGCGGCAGGTCTGCTTGGCGGTCTTCGGGTCAACATACGGGTTCTCGAAGAGTCCCTGCTCAAACTTCAGGCGCAGCACGTTTGCCACGGCGCGGTCGATGTCGGCCTCGCTGATGGCGCCCTTCTCAAGTTCGTTTTTCAGGTTGTTGCCGAAAGCCTCGCCACCGAGGTCCATGTCGAGACCGGCCTTCAGTGCAATGGATGCCGCCTGTGCGTTGTCGTTGGCGGCACCAAGTCCGTGGATAAGTTCAACGGAGAAGAGGTCGCTGTAGGTAAATCCCTTGAATCCCCACTCGCCGCGCAGGATGTCGGTCAGGAGTTTCTTGTTTCCTGTGCACGGCACACCGTCAACATGGTTGTAGGATGTCATCACCGTTGCAGCGCCCGACTTCACCGCGCGCTCAAACGGCAGGAGCAGTTGCGAGCGCAGCAGGCGTTCACCTGCCCACACGCTGCCGCCGTTGTGTCCGCCCTCGGGCACGCCGTAGGCAGCCAGGTGTTTCAGGGTGGCAAACACGTGCTTGCCGTCGGCGGCGTTGCCCTGCATACCCTGCACGATGGCAGGGCCGAGCACGCCGGCGAGCCACGGGTCTTCGCCGAAGCCCTCTTCCATGCGCGACCAGCGCGGCTCACGCGCCACGTC
The DNA here is from genome assembly GCA_050875085.1 of Prevotella sp. Classification (GTDB taxonomy): domain Bacteria; phylum Bacteroidota; class Bacteroidia; order Bacteroidales; family Bacteroidaceae; genus Prevotella. Next base: position 19,893 of record JBNMLZ010000022.1, read on the forward strand.
GAGCACTGGGCCGTAGCCCACGTTGCCGCCCTGCGAGCGCACCTCGGTGCCCATAGCCTCGCCCATGCGGTGCATCAACTCCGGGTTCCATGTCGACGCGCAGCACAGTCCGGTGGGGTAGACGGTGGTGCCGATTGCCATGTGGCCGTGCGGTGTCTCCTCGGCAAAGAGGATAGGAATGCCGAGACGTGTCTTCTCGACGGCATATTTCTGAAGGCTGTTTATCGCCTTGGCTGCCAGTTCGGGATAGAGTCCGGTCTCAAGGGTCTTCTGTGTCCAAGGGTCGGCGCGGAGCACTGCCCAGTAGGAGCCGATGGGAGCCTGGTCCATCATCTTCTTGAACTTCTCCGACGGTTCCACCGACTTCTGGCTTGTCTTGTTGTACATCTCCCAGCCGAGCGGACAGCGCAGTTGCGCGATTTTCTCCTCCACGGTCATGCGCTTCAGAATGTCGGCTACGCGTTCCTCTATCGGGCGTGATGCTTGCTTGTATACTGGATTTTCAACACTGGTCTGCTTCTTTGCCTTGACGCGTGTCTGTGCGGGTGCCGGCAGGAGTGATGCGGCGAGCAGCAAGGCAAAGAGGCTACTTCGGTTATAAATCATAATAGAACGTATTTAGTAAATTATTTATTGGTAGTTGCAGTAAATTCATTTTTATCTGATGCAAAGTTAATGATTTTCTGTTATTTATAAATAAGATGTGGCACAATAGTTGTCTATAGGCTGAATTTTTTACGTATCTTTGTCGGTTGTAAGCCGCTTGTGCGGCATGTGAAACATGTAAAAGCCAATAACAACAACGTATAAAAACCAATAAATAAATGGATGCAAAACTTCGCGGCACGATATGCGGTGTTGCCGCAGCCGTGTGCTACGGCACCAATCCGCTCGGTGCCATGAATCTCTATCGTGACGGCCTTACCGCCAACTCCACTCTTTTCTACCGTTTCGGGCTTGCCGCCCTCATCCTCGGCGTCATGATGCTCGTCCAGCGCAAGTCGTTTGCCCTGACGCGCCGTGAGCTTGGCATACTTGCCGTGCTGGGCGTGCTGATGGGCTCGTCGTCGTCGTCGCTCTATTTCAGTTTCAACCTCATGGACGTGGGCATTGCCTCCACGCTGCTCTTTGTCTACCCTGTGATGGTGGCGGTGATAATGGCTGTGCTGTTTCATGAGAAGGTGACGGTCGCCACCGTAGTCTCCATCCTGCTGTCGCTTGGCGGCATCGCCCTGCTCAACCATACGGGCGACGGCTCGTCGCTCAGCACGTGGGGCGTGACGCTTGTCATGATATCGTCGCTGACGTATGCCGTGTATATAGTGGTGGTCAACAAGTCGTCGCTCCGCCTGTCGTCCATCAAGCTCACGTTCTACGTGCTGCTCTTCGGCGTGCTCACCATCCTCGGCTTCACGTTTGCCATGGGCGAGACGGTGCAGATGTTGCCGTCGGCGCGCTCGTGGCTGTATGCTTTCCAGCTTGCCGTGCTGCCCACGGTGCTGTCGCTCGTGCTCATGGTGATAGCCGTCCACGACATAGGCTCCACTCCTACAGCCATCATGGGCGCCCTTGAGCCTATGACGGCAGTGGCGATAGGCGTGCTCGTGTTCGGCGAGAGCTTCACGGCGCGCCTTGCCGTGGGCATTGTGCTCATCCTTACTGCCGTGATGCTCATTATCGGCGGCAAGGAGATGTCGCCCCACAAGATAACTATGGTGCTCGGGCGGCTTGGCAATAAGTTGAAGAAAACGTGGCGTTGGAAGTCATAATTGTCCTTTTTTTAGCCTTTACATGCAACAAATCAACCATTTCCCGCGTCTAACAGACAATATGATTCACTTAAAAGACATAAACAAGACCTACCAGGGCGCGCAGCCATTGCACGTGCTCAAGGGTATAAACCTCGACATCGCCGAGGGCGAATTCGTGTCCATCATGGGAGCGTCGGGTTCGGGCAAGTCGACATTGCTCAACATTCTCGGCATACTCGACAACTACGACTCCGGCGAGTACCGTCTTGCCGGCAACCTCATCAAGGACCTCTCCGAGACGCGTGCCGCCGAATACCGCAACCGCATGATTGGCTTCATCTTCCAGTCGTTCAATCTCATCAGCTTCAAGACAGCCGTGGAGAATGTTGAGCTGCCGCTCTACTACCAGGGTGTGCCGCGCCGCACGCGCCACCGCCTTGCCATGGAGTATCTCGACCGGCTGAGCCTCTCGCAGTGGGCCGACCACTATCCCAACGAGATGTCGGGCGGACAGAAGCAGCGTGTCGCCATTGCGCGCGCCCTCATCACCAAGCCGCAGATTATACTTGCCGACGAGCCTACCGGAGCGCTCGACTCGAAGACGAGCGTCGAGGTTATGGAACTTCTCAAGCGCCTCAATGCCGAGGAGGGGGTGACGACGGTTGTCGTGACCCACGAGAGCGGTGTTGCCAACGAGACCAACAAGATTGTGCACATCAAGGACGGACTCATCGGAAGCATTGAGGACAATATCGACCACAAGGCTTCGCCGTTCGGCATCAACGGCATAATGAAGTAATGTATACGAGTGTTGAATGTTAAGTGATAATAGTTTCTATGCGCGACATTTTCATTGAAATATGGACCACCATCAAGCATAACCGGCTGCGCACCGCGCTCACCGGCTTCAGCGTGGCGTGGGGCATCTTCATCCTCATCGTGCTGCTCGGTGCCGGAAATGGTCTCATCAACGGCATCATGGGCAACCGTGAGCATGTGCTCACCAACTCCATGACCATCTACGGCGGACAGACCTCCAAACCCTATGACGGCATGGGCGAGGGACGCTCCGTCGACCTCAACGACAAGGACATCGAAATCACGCGGAATGGCTTCGCCGGAAATGTCGACCAGGTGGGTGCCGAGCTTGACAAGGACGGACTGAACATGGCGTATGCCGACAACTACACCACGGGTGTGCGTGTCAACGGTGTCTATCCCAACGACGCCGACATCAACAAGCGCGACATGCTTCGCGGACGCTTCGTCAACCCGGTCGACATCAACGAGCAGCGCAAGGTCATAGTGCTGTCCGAGGACATCGCCAAGGAACTCATGCCGCAGTCGCCGCTCAACCTCAACGGTCGCACGGTGAAGGTCGACAACCTCGCCTTCACCGTAGTGGGCATCTACGAGAGCGACAAGAGCCGCATGAGCAACGAGGCTTTCATTCCGTTCACCACCTTCCGCACCATCTACAACAGCGGCGACAAGGCTGGCAACATCGTCTTCTCCTTCCATGGGCTGAAGACCGAGGCCGACAACGACGACTTCGAGAAAGCCTACCGCGCCCGCGTCAACCGCAGCCACAGCGCCGCGCCCGACGACGAGAACGCCATCTGGATATGGAACCGCTTCACGCAGGACATGCAGATGAACAACGCCACTGCCATCATACGCACCGCCCTGTGGGTGGTGGGGCTGTTCACCCTGCTGTCGGGCATCGTCGGCGTGTCCAACATCATGCTCATCACCGTGCGCGAGCGCACCCATGAGTTCGGCATACGCAAGGCAATCGGAGCCAAGCCGTGGTCAATCCTGCGGCTTATCATCATCGAGAGTGTTGTCATCACCACGTTTTTCGGCTATGTGGGCATGGTGCTCGGCATAGCCGCCACGCAATACATGGATGCTGCCGTAGGCCACACCACCGTCGACAACGGACTCTTCTCCGCACAGGTCTTCGTCAACCCAACTGTAGGCATCGGCATCTGCGTGCAAGCCACGGTGCTCATGATTATTGCCGGAACAATAGCCGGACTGATTCCCGCACGCAAGGCAGCCAAAATACGACCAATAGAAGCCCTACGGGCTGATTAAAATTTCCAATCATGATAAAATTTGACATCGACCGCCTGCGCGAAATCCTCGACGTGCTCTCACGCAACAAGTCGCGCACGTTCCTCACAGGCTTCGGCGTGTTCTGGGGCGTGTTCATGCTTGTCGGACTTGTGGGCGGTGGCGACGGACTGAAGGAGATGCTCAACAACAACCTCGCCGGATTTGCCACCAACTCTGCCGTGGTGTGGGCACAGCCAACCACCAAGCCCTACCATGGATTCCGCAAGGGCAGGCAGTGGAGCCTCAACTATGGCGACGTGAAGCGCCTGCGCGCCCACGTGCCCGAACTCGACATCATCACGCCTTCCATATCGCGCTGGGGCGCCAATGCAACACACGACGACCGCTCGGCGTCGGGCATCGTGAAGGGCATCATGCCCGACATGCAGAAGGTGAGCGAGCCTAAGCTGCGCTACGGACGCTACATCAACCACATGGACGTGGCGCAGGGCCGCAAGGTGTGCGTCATCGGCAAGCAGGTCTACAAGAACCTCTTCCCGAAGGGCGGCAACCCGTGCGGCGACGTGATACGCATCGACTCTGTATACTTCAGTGTCGTGGGCGTCAACTACGCCGACGGCAACATGAATATCAACGGCAACGACGAGCAGGCCATCTACATGCCGCTCACGCTTGTGCAGCAGATTTACAACCGTGGCGACAATGTTGACGTGATCTGCGTCACCGGGCGGCCTGGTGTAAAGATGAGCGACATAACCAACCGTATGCGCTCCGTCATAGCCCAGGCCCATGACGTCGACCCGAAGGACGAGAAGGGCGTTATGGTGTTCAACACCGAGATGATGTTCTCCATGGTCGACAACATGTTCCGGGGCATCAACATGCTCATCTGGCTCGTCGGCATAGGCACGCTCCTGGCTGGAGCCATCGGCGTGTCGAACATCATGATGGTGACCGTGCGCGAGCGGACCGTCGAGATTGGCATCCGCCGTGCCATCGGAGCCACGCCGCGCAACATCCTCTCGCAGATAATCGAGGAGAGTATGCTCCTCACGTCGGTGGCTGGCATGAGCGGCATCCTGTTTGTGGTGCTCGTGCTCCAGGCGCTTGAGATGGCCAACACCACCGACGGCATCACCACCGCCCACTTCCAGATTGACTTCTGGACGGCTGTCGGTGCCGTGGTGCTGCTCTCCGTGCTCGGCATACTTGCAGGACTCGCCCCGGCTTTGCGCGCCATGCGCATCAAACCAGTCGACGCCATGCGCGACGAGTAATGCGCGGCGAATATAAATATCCATAAAAATCCCATTAAAACAATGAAACGATACTTCAAATTCATTCTCATGGCTCTTGTAGCCATCATCTTTGTAGGAACATTCGTGTTCCTCTACATCAAGTCGCGCCCCCAGCCGGTGGTCTACGACGAGTTCCAACCTCAGCAGATGGACATCCGCAAGACCACCGTCATCACCGGCAAGATAGAGCCGCGCAACGAGGTGAACGTCAAGCCGCAGATTTCGGGCATCATCACCGAACTGCTCAAGGAGGCAGGCGAGAAGGTTGAGGCTGGCGAGGTGATTGCCAAGGTGAAGGTGATTCCCGACATGGGGTCGCTCAGCTCGGCGCAGTCGCGCCTGCGCCTTGCCCACATCAACGAGCGCCAGGCGCGCACCGACCACGAGCGCGAGAAGACGCTCTTCGACAAGGGGCTGGTGTCTGCCGACGAGTACGACAAGGTGGCGCAGGCTTGGCGCCAGGCACGCGAGGAGGTGGCTGCCGCCGAGGACAACCTTGAGGTTGTGCGCGACGGCGTGTCGAAGTCAAACGCCTCGGCGTCGTCTACACTGGTGCGCTCCACGGTGACGGGTCTTATTCTCGACATACCGGTGAAGGTGGGCAACTCGGTGATTCTTGCCAACACCTTCAACGACGGTACAACCATCGCCACCGTTGCCAACATGAACGACCTTATCTTCCGCGGCAACATCGACGAGACTGAGGTGGGACGACTTGCCACGGGAATGACGATGAAGATAACCATCGGAGCGCTGCAGGGCTTGAAGTTCGACGCGCGCCTGGAATACATATCGCCGAAGGCCACCGACCAGAACGGCGCCAACCAGTTTGAGATAAAGGCTGCCGTCAATGTTCCGGCAAGCGGCCAGCAGATACGCTCGGGCTACAGCGCCAATGCCGAGATTGTGCTTGCCGAGGCGCGCGGTGTGCTGGCTGTGCCTGAGAGCGCCATCGAGTTTGAGGGCGACAATACCTATGTGTATATAATAAAAGGTGAGGGCGACAAGAAAACCTACGAGCGCCGCAAGGTTGTCACGGGATTGTCCGACGGCATCAACATCGAGATCAAGAGCGGTCTGACCAAGGCCGACCGCGTGCGCGGACCAAAGAAGGTAAGCGACGACAAGGCTCAGTCGTGATGCCGGTGAAGGCTGTCACAGCACCCGACGGCACTCCCGTTACCACGCCAAACCAGAAGAAGGTAGTTGTGGAGGGCACCGTGCCCGACCATGCCCGGCTCACCATCCACTATCTTGGATTTGCCGAGAAAAGCGTGGCTGCCGAGGGTGGCAACAACATCAGCATAAAACTCGAAAAGGACACCCACATGCTCAGCGATGTCGTGGTAGTGGGCTACGGCATGCAGAAGAAGGTAAACATCTCTGGCTCCGTCGACCAGCTCACTGCCAAGGATCTTGAGAAGCGCCCCATCACCGATGTGTCGCGTGGACTGCAGGGCATGATTCCTAACCTGAATATCGATTTCGCCAGCGGCGAGCCTGGCAAGGCAGCATCGCTCAACATCCGTGGCGAGGCATCAATCAATGGCGGCTCACCGCTCATCCTCACCACCGACCATGGGCGCGAGGAGCACGGCTTCGGGCATGGAGGCCAGTCGGCAGGCGAGCGCGGCATCTGGATGGTGAGCAACCGCCGCGACATGAACGCGGAGTGGGGCAGTGGCAGTCTGTCGCAGGTTGATGTCAATCCTTCCATCTGCCGTTTCATGGGCTTCGACGTGCCGCGTGACGTGGAGTGGGAGCAGGACGGCATCCCGTTCTTCGGCAATGCCGACATCTACGGACTCACCACTACCGGGTTCGACAACAAGGTGATGCTCAAGTGGGGCACATTCGGCAAGGCCGGCGTGCCTGCCGATGTCTACATCGCCACGTCCAACAACCGTCGCAATGGCGGCAAGGACGAGTGGAAGCATGTGGCGCGCGTGAAAGCCAGCGACCGCAAGTGTGAGGTTGACCTTGGCAAGTATGCTGCGTCGGACTTCTATAAGTTTGTCGTAGTCCCCCCCAACAACCACGTCACACGTTGGTTTCAGGTGAAACGTTGATAAAAGTCATGCCGTGACAATCTCACATGGCATAAAAAAGAATGTTTTAGCAAAAAAAAGCTCGAATATTTTTGCAGTCTCGGAAAAAAGCAGTACTTTCGCCACCGCTTACGAAAAGCATAGGGGCGTAGCCCAGCTGGTTTAGAGCGCTGCAGTCACATTGCAGAGGTCCCCGGTTCGAGCCCGGGCGTCCCTACACAGGTTACAAAAAGAGGAATGTTGCAATTTGCGACATTCCTCTTTGCATTTTATCTCCGTTTTTACTTTGTTCATTACCGAAATTTCGTAATCCGGCTACCGTTGCTTTGTAACGCGTTTACAATTGCTTTGTAATCGGGCTACAATTGCCTTGTAATGCAGTTACAAATGCCTCGTAACTGGGAGCGGGGGCGCCCTCGCCCCCGAAAATGCAGAATGACTGGTGATTTTGGGAGCGGGGGCGCCCCCGCCCCCGAAAATGCAGAATGACTGGTGATTTCTGGAGCGGGGGCGCCCCCGCTCCCGAAAATGCAGAATGACTGGTGATTTCGGGGGCGAGGGCGCCCCCACCCCCGAAAATGCAGAATGACTGGTGATTTCGGGGGCGAGGGCGCCCCCGCTCCCAGTTAAAGCATTGACTTTATTTCGGCGTCGAGGTCCTTCACCTGGGCGTCGCGCTTCACGACGTTGCAGTTGCGGTCGAGCAGGAAGAACGTCGGAACTTGCTGCACGTTGTAGAGGTTGAGCACCTGCTGCGTATTATCGTCCACACGCGTGCATATCCACGGCAGCTCGGAGGTCTGCGTCTTCCAGAAATGCTCGTCGGGGTCTACCGACACCTGGTAAATCTCAAATCCTGCGGCATGGTACTTGTTGTAGAGCTCGCGCAGCATCATGATGCGCTGCATCGACTTGTCGTTGGCAAAGAGATGGAAGTCGAGCAGCACCACCTTTCCGGTAAGCGACGACAGGCGGCGCAGGGTGCCCTTGTTGTCGTAGAGCGCTATGTCGATCATTCCAGATGTGTTCACCTTCGACGCGTCGATGGACTGGGCTGCGAGTTGGCTCTGCGCCAGCCTCACGTCCTTCATGCCCTCGATGGCAATGTTGTGGAGGTTCTCGCCGCGCTCCTCGCCGGGGTAGAACGTGTCCCAGCTTGTGGCAACGGCGGCAAACACCTTCACGTCCTGCTCCGATGAGCGTGGGTTGAAGATGAGCACAGCCTGTCCGCCAGCGTTGAGAGTTTGGAAGAGCGCGAAGTAGGATGATGCCTGCATCGGTGCCTTGAAGATGTACTGGCGCTTCACCTTGTCCTTGTATGCCTCAATCACGCCGTTGATGCTGTCGTTCACAGCCTCGGCGCCCAGTTGGGGGTTGGCGGCGATGGCGTTGATTTGTGTCTGGAGCGACATCTGCATGAGAGCCAGCTCCTTGATGCGCGAGCAGTCGTCCGATCCGCTCACCTCATACTGCGACGCCATGCTTGGATAAGCCGCCTTCACGTTGATGGTCTCCGTGGAGTCGATGGCGATGTTGATAATCTGTCCGGCTATGCGCAGGCGGTAGAAGTCGGGTGCCGTGGGTGCCGCGCCGTCGAACGAGAACGAGCCGTCGGCAGACAGCTTCACCGAGTCCACCTTCACGGGTCCGTTGAGGCTCATGTTCTCGAAGTAGAGTGTTGAGTCGGCAGCATTCTCGATGGTGCCGTCCACATGGAACTTGCGCTCGTTGCACGACGACATGCCGACTATTGCCAAGGCAGCGAGAGCCATGGCAAAGGCTTTTTTTATTGACTTTATGTTCATCTTGTTTTTTTGTTGTTTATTCGTAAATCCTTTCTGATAATGCTCTTTTCATGCGCGTTCCGCAACCCAGTAGCCCGCCGCCACTGCCGCGAATCCGAGCACGATGCTGATGCCGGCATACAGCATGGCGGTGATGGCGTTGCCGCCACGCAGGAGGGTGAGGTTCTCGTTGCAGAATGTGGAGAATGTGGTGAAGCCGCCGCACAGTCCGGTCGTGAGCAGCATCTTGGCAGAGTTGCCGCCAAGGTTGCCACGCGACGAGAGTCCGTAGAAAAGTCCGATGAGCAGGCTGCCGATGATATTGACGGCAAAGGTGGGGTAGGGGAACGTGCCGTCCATGTTCTCAGCCACGGCCTTCGACACAAGGAAGCGCAGCGCGGAGCCTATGCCGCCGCCAAACGCCACAATCAATAATGTGCGTATCATAATTTATATATATAGTGTGATGTTTTTGTCCTTTTTCGGCTGCAAAGTTACTCATAAAAGTCGAAATTGGATAAAAAAATAAAAATATCCGCCCAATGTTCGTTTATCCGATTGAAATTCGTTAACTTTGCTACCATATTTAATTTTTTGATGTTATTATAATTTTTAGATGAACGTAATTACAAAGACAGTATCATTGCCTGATGGCAGAACCATCAGCATTGAGACCGGGAAAGTGGCAAAGCAGACCGACGGAAGTGTTGTACTGCGTATGGGCAACACCGTACTTCTCGCCACTGTTTGTGCCGCAAAAGATGCAGTTCCCGGAAC
>JBNMLZ010000023.1:0-28181 GCA_050875085.1 Prevotella sp.
ATATTTATATTGACGGGGGCGAGGCGCCCCCGCTCCCAGTTACTTTACGGTGATGAGATAGTAGTTCTTCTTGCCGCGCTGAACGAGCAGGTACTTGCCGTCGATTAGGTCGTCGGCAGTAACGGGACGGTCGAAGGCTGCAATCTTCTCCTTGTTGAGCGACACGCCACCACCCTGGACGAGCTTGCGCATCTCACCCTTGGAGTTGAATATCTTCACGTCGTCGCGTGTGAAGAGGTCTACGGCAGGCTGGCCGAGCTGGTCCTTGCCAAGAGTGAAGTGAGGCACACCCTCGAAGATGGAGAGCAGAGTAGCCTCGTCGAACTTCTGGAGAGTCTCCTTTGTGCCCTTGCCGAAGAGGATGCTTGAAGCCTCCTGAGCCATTTCGAGATCCTCGCGAGAGTGAACCATTGTCGTCACCTCCTCAGCCAGACGCTTCTGAAGGATGCGACGGCCCGGATCCTCGTTGTGCTCGGCGATGAGAGCGTCGATTGTTGCCTTGTCGAGGTCGGTGAATATCTTGATGTACTTCTCAGCCTCCGCGTCGCTGACGTTGAGCCAGAACTGGTAGAAGGCGTAAGGAGTGGTGCGGTTGCGGTCGAGCCAAACGTTGCCGCTCTCGGTCTTGCCGAACTTCTTGCCGTCCGACTTGGTGATGAGAGGACATGTGAGGCAGTAAGCCTCAGCCTCGCTGCCGAGTGTGCGGCGGATAAGCTCTGTGCCAGTGGTCATGTTGCCCCACTGGTCGTTGCCGCCGAGCTGCAGGCGCACACCGTAGTGCTGATACTGGTAGAGGAAGTCGTAGCCCTGGAGGAGCTGGTAGGTGAACTCGGTGAATGAGAGTCCGTCGCGAGCCTCGCCGTTGAGACGCTTCTGCACGGAATCCTTCGCCATCATATAGTTCACGGTGATGTGCTTGCCCACCTCGCGAGCGAAGTCGAGGAAGGTGAAGTCCTTCATCCAGTCGTAGTTGTTGACGAGCTCAGCCTTGTTAGGCTCAGTGCCGTCGAAGTCGAGGAACTTAGCCACCTGCTTCTTGATGGCCTCCTGGTTGTGGTAGAGGGTCTCCGAGTCGAGCAGGTTGCGCTCCTGGCTCTTGCCTGACGGGTCGCCAATCATACCGGTGGCGCCGCCAACAAGCAGGTAGGGCTTGTGGCCGCAACGCTGGAGATGACGCAGCATCATGATGCCGCAGAGATGACCGATGTGCAAAGAGTCGGCAGTAGGGTCGGTGCCAAGATACGCAGACACCATGTGGGTATTGAGATATTCCTCAGTACCGGGCATAATCTGCGCGAGCATGCCGCGCCAGCGCAGTTCTTCAACGAAATTTTTTGCCATTGTTGATTATAGTTGATAATTTGTGATAAGCCTTGGCTTGGCGGCGGACGGGAGTCATTTGATGGGCGGCGGACGGGAGTCCGCCGTTCCAATAGGGAGTCCGCCGTTCCGGGATGTCAGGGGACGGGGTCATAGCCGGAGCCGCCCCAGGGGTTGCAGCGCAGGATGCGCCATATGGACAGCGCCATGCCCTTGAAGAAGCCATGCTTGAGAAGGGCTTGACGCGCATATTCGGAGCATGTGGGCTGGAAACGGCATGACGCGGGAGTGTAGGGTGTGATGAACTTCTGGTAGAAGCGTATTGGCTGAACGGTGAGCCAGGCGAGAGCGTGCGACACCCGGGCGAGAGCGTGCGACAGCTTATTCATCGGCTGCCTCCTTAGGGTCTTGCTTGGCTTGCAGTTTCTCGCTCATGCGTGTGAGCAGGCTCTGCATACGCTGCTCCACTTCGGAAGCCGTGAGCAGGCGCTCTGCGGTCCAGATGAAGCACATCGACACGTTGCGGTCAGCCAAGTAGGCAAGGCGGTCGGTGATGATGTGCTTGTTGAGCCGGTAGGCCTCGCGCACCTGACGCTTGATGAGGTTGCGCTTCACGGCGCGCTTGAAGTAGCGTTTCGGCACACTCACCATCATCTGCGCCATGGGCTCACGCGCATCCTCGCCCCTCTCGCCGGTCATGTAGACGACGCGCAGCGGAGATGCCGTCATGGCTCTCGCCCCTCCCCCACGGAAGAGGCGGTCGATCTGCTTCTTGCTGTTGATGCGCTCCGACTGTGGGAGTGAGTATTGTGATTTTGTCATGTATTGTGGTGGTGAGGTGCTTATGCACCGTTATTACTTGTTGTTCTCAAGATACCAGCGCAGGGCAGCCGTCATTGACGGGTGTTCCTTTGTCGGTGCCTCAAGGTCGAGGCGGAATCCCTCGTCCTCTACAGCCTTGGCTGTGGCAGGTCCGAAGGTGGCGATGCGCACGTCGCCCTGCTTGAAGTCGGGGAAGTTCTTGGTGAACGCCTTGATGCCCGTAGGACTGAAGAAGACGAGCATGTCGCAGTCGAAGTTCTTGGCTTCCTCCTCGGTGAAGTCGTTGCTCACGGTGCGGTACATCACACACTCGGTGTGGTTGAGCTTCTTGGCGTCGAGCAAGCGCTGCACGTCGTCGTTGTGGACAGAGCTGAGCGGCACGAGATACTTCTCGTTCTTGTGCTTCACCATGGTAGGCAGGAGCGAGTCAATCTTGCCCGTTGTGCCGAAGAACACCTTGCGCTTGCGGTACTGCACGTATTTCTGGATATAGAGAGCGATGGTCTCGGTCACACAGAAGTACTTCATGTCCTCGGGTATTGTGATGCGCATTTCCTTGGCGAGCTTGAAGTAGTTGTCGATGGCGTGACGTGAGGTGAATACCACAGCTGTGAAATCCAACAGTCCGATTTTCTGCTGACGGAACTCCTTTGGGCTGAGTCCCTCGACTTTGATGAATGGGCGGAAAACGAGTTCTACGCCGAAGTCATTGGCTATGTCGTAGTAGGGCGACTTTTCGCTCGACGGTTCGGGCTGGGATATCAGAATTTTCTTTATCATTTCTCTATCTAAAATATGTGTAGTGAATGTATTTTATTTATGTCTTTTGTCCTGAATGTCTTTGTGGGGTGTTAGAAGTTCACTTTCAAACAGTTGCCTATCATGGCGAGCACGCCAAGCAGCGTCGCCAGGGGTAGCAGTTCAAGCGTGCAAAAGTACAAAAAAATTTGCAAAGAATTGCCGGAATGTCTGAAAAAGATGAGGTAGGTCTTGTAAAGCGCGAGCAATTTGAACACAGCCAGCACGACACCCGTGCACACGAGTGTTGTCTCGACAGGCATCTCGAAATATGCTTGCAGCATCACCACAGGGAAGATGCACACGCCCTCCATTGCCACGAGGAAGAGGAAGGCTTTCATCCACACGTCGTTGCGCCGCCGATCGAAGAACACCCATCCCGACAGCCAGTAGATGGCTGCTTTTGCCATGACGTAGACAAGGTTGACGAGCGCGAAGACGCCTATCACCTGGTACTGGTCGATGACGAATGTGTCGGTGACGCGTATCTGGGTGTAGAAGAAGTATACCAGTCCGAAGAGCAGGCAGCTCTGCAGTACGAGGAAGAACTGGAAGCGCAACTCGCCCGACGTTTCTGTCATGGCTGTCATCTTCTCGCTGTGTGGCGGGCGGAAGAAGTCTTTTGCCTGGCGCAGGATGAAGCGTTTCGACTTGGCGTATGCCACGGCAGCCAGAATGAAGCAGAAGAGCAGCAGGGCTGTGATTACGTTGTCGTGGGCGATGCTGTAGGGCACTGGGTCGCCCGCCACGCCGAGTCGTCCGCCGAAGAGGTCGGGGTGGAACCACGGCTTGCCGGTGAAATAGGACTCGCGGTAGTACTTCGGCATGTTCACGACGTCGCGCCACGACTGCCCGGCGGTCTGTCCGGGCAGGTGCAGCGTGTCGGGCTGCTGGCTCCACGTTATCTCCGAGGGCTTGATGTGAGCTTGTATGGCGGAGTCTTGCTGCTCTGGCGTGGCGTTCTTTGGCAGCCATGAGAGCACTTGGGCGGGCGTTGGCTGGTAGTGCTGGCGCGCCTGTCGCGTGCCGGTAGCCACCGGTTGCCCGTCCTCGCCGAGGACTATCTCCTCGGTGTGGATGGAGTCAGAAGCAAAGATTTTCATTCCTTAAATTGTTTAAATATCCATTGTTATGCGCCGGACGGGAGTCCGGCGTTCCAAGGACAGGTTTAGAGTCCGAACTCTTTCTTTATCTCGTCAACGCGGTCGAGCTTCTCCCATGTGAAGAGCTCCACCTCAATCTCCTTGGTCTCGTGGTAGCGTGATGTGAAGGTCTTCTTCACCACCTCGTTCTTGCGGCCCATGTGTCCGTAGGCGGCAGTCTCGCGGTAGATAGGGTTGCGGAGCTTTAGAGTGCGCTCGATGGCTTTCGGGCGGAGGTCGAAGAGCTTGCTTATCTTCTGGGCAATCTCGCTGTCGCTCATGTTGACGTTGGAGCGTCCGTAGGTGTTGACGTAGATGTTGACAGGCTCTGCCACACCGATGGCGTAGCTCACCTGCACGAGCATTTCGTCAGCCACGCCGGCAGCCACCATGTTCTTGGCGATGTAGCGTGTGGCGTAGGCAGCCGAGCGGTCAACCTTCGAGGGGTCCTTGCCCGAGAATGCTCCTCCTCCGTGTGCGCCCTTGCCACCGTAGGTGTCGACGATGATCTTGCGTCCTGTCAAGCCGGTGTCGCCGTGGGGGCCACCGATCACGAACTTTCCGGTAGGGTTGACGAAGTATTTGATGTCGTCCTTGAAGAGTGCGAGCACCTTCTCGCTGTGGATTTCAGCCTTGACGCGCGGCATGAGGATGTTTATCACGTCGTCCTTGATGCGCTGGAGCATACGCTCGTCGTCGGTGTCGAACTCGTCGTGCTGTGTCGACACTACGATGGTGTCGATGCGCTGCGGGATGCCCTCCTCGGAGTATTCCACGGTCACCTGGCTCTTTGAGTCGGGGCGCAGGTAGGTCATCACCTTGCCTTCCTTGCGTATGTCGGCAAGCACGCGCATGATGAGCTGTGCGAGGTCGAGGGTAACGGGCATGTAGTTCTCGGTCTCGTTGGTGGCGTAGCCGAACATCATGCCCTGGTCACCGGCACCCTGCTCGTCTTCCTCGGCGCGGCTCACGCCACGGTTGATGTCGTCGCTCTGCTCGTGGATGGCGGTGAGCACGCCGCATGAGTTGCCGTCGAACTGATACTCCGACTTGTTGTAGCCAATCTGGTTGATGGTCTTGCGGGCTATGGTCTGGAGGTCGATGTATGCCTCTGAGCGCACCTCGCCCATGATGATCACCTGGCCGGTTGTCACGAACGACTCGATGGCACAGTGTGCGTTGGCGTCGTAGGCAAGGAACTGGTCGACCAGAGCGTCTGATATCTGGTCGGCAACTTTGTCGGGATGACCCTCTGAAACTGATTCTGAAGAAAAAAGATAATTCATTTTTTCCAATTTTTAAATTAAAAAATTAGTGGAAAAATACCAATTACCGCTGTGTATGGCACATCCCCCAGGGGCATGTCATACGTGCAGTTTTAGCATTTTTTAGTGTGGTTGCAAGCAGCCAAATTCTTCCACATGGGTTATACTTGTTATCAAATCGGGTGCAAAGGTACTGCTATTTGCGGACATGGCAAAATATTCGCGCCGCGATTTTCCGTGAGCATGGCTGCATGACGGCGGTTGCTCACAATTATTAACCATTGCGCGTGCAATCAAGCACGCATTTTGCCATTACACTGTTGAATGAAAATCTTAAAAATAGAGAGATTATGAAAAAGATTGTTTTTAGTTTGGTTGCCATGCTGGTGATGTCGGCTGGCAGCGTGAGTGCGCAGAGCGAAGGCTCCGCGCAGGGTAATTCTGAAGAGAAGATTATTGAGAAGGAGGAGCGTGTGCTGTCGAAGCAGGAGCGCAAGGCATTGCAGGAGAGCATCGACAGTATGCAGTGGGCAGAGGCAGTGGCGGCTGTGCGCGACACGGCGTTCACGCTTGAGGCCGACGAGGTTATATTCAAGTACGGGCAGCGCGCCTACGTGTCGTCTACCACCAACTTTGTGGCTGTCGACAAGAACAACGCCACGGTGCAGGTGGCATTCAACGTGCCGATGGCTGGACCCAACGGAATGGGCGGCGTGACGCTCGACGGCAGGGTGAGCAACTACAAAATGAGCTTCGACAAGAAGGGCACCACCATGACGCTCACGATGAACGTGACGGGCATAGGCATCTCCTCCCGACTCACCATCTCGCTCTACAAGGGTTCGAACCGGGCGCAGGTGGACGTGCAGCCCAACTTCAACTCCCACCGCATATCGCTTTCCGGCAGGCTGCTGCCTAAGAGCCAGAGCTTCACTGTGAAGGGACGCTCACTTTAACTTCCCCGCAAAGGTTCAAAGCAACAAAACAAGAAGGCTCAACACAAGCCACAAAAAATGGGTGTGCCAATCCGCGTTCAACGCGTTTTGACACACCCATAAATTTTATTTATTGATGAATAAGATTCAACAATCTACTTATTACTTGTTGACAACAACCTTGCGAGTTGTGCCGTCAGACATCTTCAGGATGTTGATGCCCTTTACAGGAGCTGACAACTGAGTGCCGTCTGCTGAGTAGCGTGCTACTACAGTAGCGTTTGCATCAACGCCGTTGATAGCCTTCACGCCTGTTGTCTCGCCCTCGTTGAGAGGCATGTAG
The DNA here is from genome assembly GCA_050875085.1 of Prevotella sp. Lineage (GTDB taxonomy): Bacteria > Bacteroidota > Bacteroidia > Bacteroidales > Bacteroidaceae > Prevotella. Next base: position 6,626 of record JBNMLZ010000023.1, read on the forward strand.
AGACACTGGTTAACCCATACGTTGTTGATGTCGCCATTGTAATATGTCTTGCCATCCTGCTCAACAGTGAATGGAAGGCTTACGAATGCCACAGCGTTGAGAGTGTTACCCTTTGAGTAGTTGTAGGTGCCCTTCGGAATCTTAACCTCGTAGGTCTTCTCGAAGTTGTCGCCGTTCCAAACGATCTGGTCGCCAAAAGGACTGTCGGTGCCAATAACTGTAAGAGTGTTCTCGTGGCTATAGTTGCTCTTCCACTCTCCTGCTGTACCTGCATTGTTCACGCCATACTGGTTGCCTGTAAGACCATTCTCTGTGATATATAGTCCCAATGTTGCAGTGTCAAGAATCTTTGAAGCGTTCTTCACACCCTTACCGGTGATTGTGATGGTGAGCTTGCCATCCTTCAACTTCGGGTTGGAACCCAACTCAAGGTTTGAAGTCATGCTGAGGTCAACCAACGACGGAGCCAACTTGTCCTCCTGGTCAAAAACACCGCTGAGTGCGTTTGCGCCATATTCTGTATTAGTGAAGCCTATGCCTGTTCCAATTGCAGAGCCGCTAAGGTTGAAACGGTTGAGATTGGCTGAAGGCCATCCACTTATAGAGTACTGAATAATATACTGTGCGTCATCCACCTTTGACGGGTCAGGATTGCTTGAATCATAGTCACCATGGATAGCTACCCATGCAACATCGTTGCGCTTCTTCATGAGAGAGCGGATAACATTATAGCCGTAAGGACAGTTAACGCAAGTCCAGCTTGTGAAGTGCTCGAGCAGGTTGTACTGGCGGTTGGTAGACTCGCTGTATACGCGGAACTCGGCTGCTGCTACATCATCGTCGGTCAGACCACTTGGAGCCTCACCGTTCACGCTGTTGAGCTTGAGTGTTACATAGTGAACACCATCGGCAAGATTCAGCGAGCTCAGGTCGATGTTTGTGCCAAGACTTACAGCTGTTGAGCCGATGCCGGTGCCGTCAGATTTCATTATACCAAGATCTGTATTGTCGATGGAAACATCGAATGTATAGTCTGTACATTCCTTTGAGCCGTAGTTCTGCAAAGAGAACGTCACAGGAAGCTGCTCAGATGTCTTTACCATTGGAGAGGTTACGATATCAACAAATGCGAGGTCGTCAGGGAAACCGCCATCCTTCTGGATAATAAGCTGGGCGCAGAGTGTATAGCCAGATCCAATATTATACCAACCTTCGCCTTGGCCGAGGTCACCATAAGCCAAAATCTGAGTATTTGAGTTTTTGCTAGCCATAAATGGATAACAGTCATCTGTATAGCCTTTAGAATCCTTCTTAGTCAACTGGGTGTAATCAAAGGCAAGCATCAAGGCCTGGTTGTCAGATTTAAGCTCATAAGGAGTTGTGAATGTCACTTCATTCCAGTTGGCCGTGACACCCGACTCGTTTTCAGGAGAAGCAACAGTGGTCAATTCTGGAGCACTTGCACACTCGTGATAGGCATTTGCACCCGCTGGAACATCATAGAGCTTTGGAGTGACCTTGAGGGAAGTTGCGGTAAGGAAACGCATGCCTACAACCTTGGCTCCAACATATGGAGTATACACGTTAGATGCAATTGAGCAACCGAATTTGCTTGGCGTGTAGCCAGGCAGACCAACACCACCTAAAGGCTGGTCGGCACCAGCGTTGTAGATGTACTTCTGGTCGGAAGTCAAAGCCTTCTTTGGAGCCTGCTTCAATGAAGCCGACTTTTCTCCAATTTTCAACATGCTCATGGTATGTGAGCCAGACTTGCTAACTGGCACAACGTTAGGGTTGCTTTCTACCTTAACGCCAGGCAGTTCTTTCACATTTTGTGCATTGGCTGCCGCAAACGACAGCATGAATGCACAGATTGGAAGTAAAAACTTGTTCATGTTTAATATAATTTAAATTATACTGTTGTTTTTCTTATTTCACTACTTTTACGGTCTTGCCGTTGGAGAGCTTCACGATGTTCAAGCCTTTCTGCATGGCTGAAATCTGCTTGCCGTCAGCGGTGTAATAGGCCACAGCCTTGGCTGTGCCGTTGTCGCTGACCTCGCTGATGCCAGTCGGGTCAGCATACACAAAATGCACGGTGACAGAAGAGCTTTCACCAACTGGGACATATTTTTGTGTTATTATCATTCCAGTTTTAACATCTTGCAGTTCACAGGCATTCAAAGTTAATGTTGCCACTGCCTCTCCATAATCTTCAGGTATCCATTCTGTCTGTAAGGAATTGCTGCCCATTTCACTGCCGTAATCCATTATATACAAGCCTGTGCTGAATTGGATTTTGCAGTTTCCAGGAAAGCAATACTGGAATTTGCCATTGTCCATTCTTGTGAGGTTGACATCTAAGCTTACCCCATAATCTTCTTCTGTCACTTTCTTGACATAAAGCCCAGTCTCTATTTGCATGTCGCCATCGTCTCCTTCTGTGGCCACATTGCGTGTAATCACAGATCCGTCAGGCACGACATTGCCATCCTTGTCAATAAACTCATACATGCCCTTTGTGTCTTCATCATCGCTCTGTGCGAATGTAGTCACAGCACAAAAGAGTACGAGACCGAGAGTAAATATTTTCTTCATCTTCTTTTTTATTCTTTGTTATTTTTTGATTATTGCTTTCTTTACGACCTGCTCCACGCCATTGTCATTGTAGACAAAAGCCACCACAGAAACGTTGTCTGCATTCCATTCTGCTGGCATGGTATAAGTATACTGTTTCTTGGTGTGCTCGCCCTCATTCACCGTGACATCCTCGCCCCAAGTGCCATTGACTGCAGCGCGGAACACGTGGTTGTGCACATACTCTGCGTTAGCCTTGCCGTCGGGCATCATCTGCATGGCGGTTATGCCGTCCTCGATGAGCCACACCTGAAGCTTGCCTGTAGTGGTGCCGTCGGTTCCGAAGTTGTCGATATCTGTCGTCAGTGTACGCGACGAGGCATCATAGCCATTATTGACACTTATAGACAATTTCGCCTTTTGGGTTATTATGGAAGCCACATAGGCAGCCCATGTGGTACGGTCTTCGTTTGGCGAGAAACTGCGGCTGATCATAACCCAAGGTTGTCCCAACTTGTTTTGGCTATCCCAATATTTATAGTATTCATCGCCAGTATCGGTTTTTAAACCAAGTGGAAACTTCTTGTTGCCGTTAAATCCCAACGGACCGCTGTGTATACCCACGGCAACAATATTGTCTTCGCCATAGGTTTCGATGATATTGTTTATTGCCTCAGTGCCTAACGGACAGTTCACACATTTCTGTCCCGTGAAGTCTTCTATGAGCACCGCGCGTCCCACTTCGGCAGGCTTCACGTATATCAGTCGGTCGTTCTCGTCGATGTTGCTGCACGCGGTAGCGGCGAGAGCGATTGCGCCGCACGCGGCGGCACGCAGTATATTCTTCAGTTTCATTTCTGTAAGGTCGCTTTAGAAATTATAGTTGTAGGACACTGTCACGCCCTTGCTTGCCGGCACGTATCGGCATACACCGCCCGAGCAGTTGTAGCCTGCGCGTGTCTTGCCGTAGCCCACCTGCAGGCGGTGTGCGCCGCTGGTGAATGTCACGGAGCCGTTGATGTAGTGCTCCTTGTGTGTGCCGCGCGCCTCGTCGATAGAGCCGTTGGATGTGTAGTAGTGCTCGTTGGCGTTGTACTGGTCGCTGACGGTGAACATGAAGTTAGGCAGCACCGACAGTTCGAGCAGTCCGAAGTACCAGTCGCCCTGGTCCTGCTTGGTGTGCAGGTACTGTGCCTCGCCGCGCAGCGTGAGCGTACGGTTGAAGCGGTACTTGCCCTCGGCGATGTAGATGTCGGAGTGTATCATTCCGCCCTCGCCCTCGACAGCCGACTTGTTGTAGCGCTGGTTCATGTACATGAGGTTGAGCTTGAAGGCCTGCGAGAGCTTCTTCTCCAACTGCACGTTGATGTCCTGGTAGTAGGTCTGGTCGCCCCATTTCCAGAAAGCCGAGCCGTAGCCGTCGGTGCCGGGGCCGCCATTGCCGTGCTTGTTCTGGTCGATGGCGTGGATATGCGAGAAGTTGAGCTTCACGCTTGTGCCGTACTTGCCGCCGAGCGCTGTGTGGCGCTTGAACTTGTAGCCCAGCTCTGCCTGGTAGGCCCACTCGCCGTTAGGCTGTGTGGCGTAGGGGTAGAGTGCGGCAAGTGCATAGGTCTGCTGCATGGCGAACGCCGGCAGGTGGTTGATGTAGGCAGCCGTACCGTTCTCGGTGCGGCGCGAGCGGAACGACATGTTGTCGGAGCGCTTTGCCTGGAGCAGGATGCTCATGCCGCTCTTTGAATAAGAGGTGGAGAGCATTGCCACGTAGCCCTTGCGGAAGATGTATGGATAGTTCTTGTCGAACGTCGGGTCGTCGGTCTTTTGGGCGTACTCGGCGAGCACGTTGAAGTCGCCCTTCTGCAGGTTGGCACGCACGTCAAAGGCGTTGGTGTTCTCGGGCATTCTCACCTTGTGGGTGGCGTCGGCGAAGACGTCCTCCTTGGCGTGCTCGTGCTTGTTCACCCACGACGCGCCGAGCGTGAGGTAGGTGCCCGACTGCTGCATCTTGGGGAACCACTCCGCGAGCGACAGCTCCATGTCGGCGCCCGAGATGAGCGAGTTGTGCTCCCAGTAGCGGCGCTGTGTGCCGGCGAGAGCCTTGAGCTGTATGCCCTTGTACGGTCGGTAGACGATGCGTCCGCCGAGCAGCGAGTTGTCGATGCCGAGCGAGCGCTCCTCGTAGGTGCGGAGGATGAAGCCCGAGCCGAACTGTTCGTAATAGTTGCCGAGCGTAAGTTCAGCGTTCTTTAACTTTCCCTTGATGTAGTAGAACGGCACGCCGTAGCCCTTGAAGTCCTTCTCGAATCCGGGCAGCGGGTGGTCGAGGTATTCGAAGCGCGCGCCTGCGTCGACATATTGCGACTGTGCGTGCAGTTCCACGTAAGTGTTGGTGAGCACCTTGTCGTCGTAGGTGCCTGTGCCTATGTTGTTGTCCTCTTGCGGAATGAGGATGTCGCTCTGTATGCTTCCGGTGAGTGTCACCTCGTAGTCCTTGGCGAGCTTCACCTTCTGTGCGCTGGCGGCGGAAGCCATCATTGCTGCAAGAGCAAGCAGTAGGGTTCTATTCATTATTATATATAAAATATTTACTTCTTGACGAGTTCTCTAACTTTCTCGATGAGCTCTTCCTCGGCTCCCTCGGTGTATCCGTTGTGCTTGGCAACGATGTTGCCCTGTCCGTCACACACGATCACGTAAGGGATGGTCTGCACGCCGAGGGCGCGCTTGAAGTCGCTGTTGGGGTCGAGGAGCACGTCGTAGGTCCATCCGTGGTTGTCGACGAGGGGCTTCACCTTGTTGATGTTCTGTGCCTGGTCGATTGACACGGCGTAGATTTTCACGCCTGTCTCAGCCTGCCAGTCCTCGTACACCTCGCTGATGGCTGTCAACTCGCGGTTGCAGGGCTTGCACCATGTTGCGAAGAAGTCGATGATGAATGGCTTGCCGTTGTTTGAAAGAGTGTCTGTGCTGACGGTCTTGCCGTCGATGCTCTTGAGTGTCACTTTTGGAAGTTGTGCGCTTGCTGTTGCGACCATGCCGATCACAAACAGAGCTGTAAGTAATAATTTTTTCATACCTATTGGAATTTGGTTGCAAAATTATACATAAAACAAGTTGTTAGATTACAATATCACGTTAAAATTCCATAAAAAGCCGAATTAACTGACATTTATCCAATATTAGGCTCATTTTACTTGTGCAGCTTCACCAACACAGGATAATGGTCGCTTGCCGTGCGGAGCACCCCCTTGCGGAACGACACCTCGCCCGGTGCCTGGTTGCTCTTGTTGTCGTCGGTGACGGCAGGGTCGGCTGTCCAGTACATGTTGTCGAGTATTGCGTAGCGGTCGACGGTGAGCGACGGCGACACGAGCACGTGGTCGATGCGCGACGTTGAGGTGTAGTCGGGGTGGAAGTCGTTGAACGTGCCGTTCTCGGCAAAGCGTATGCGGGCGCACTCATACGAGTCCTTCAGCACGCCCGACTTGGTGAATATGCTGTATATCTCGTCGGTCTGGTCGACGTTGAAGTCGCCCGTCAGCACCACCGGTGCGCCCTTGGCAATCTCCTTGATGCGCTTCACGACGAGCTTGGCTGCCTCGCGGCGTGCGACGATGCCCACGTGGTCCATGTGGAGGTTGAAGTAGTAGAACTTCATGCCCGACTGTTTCTGGCGGAACTCGCCCCATGTGCAGATGCGTATGCAGGCGGCGTCCCATCCGAGTGCTGGCTTGTCGGGTGTCTCGTTGAGCCAGAAGTGTCCGTCGCGCAGCCGCTCGATGCGGTCTTTCTTGTAGAATATGGCGGCATACTCGCCGGCTTCCTTGCCGTCGTCGCGTCCTACGCCGATGTAGTCGTAGCCGTCGAGTCCGCGCAGCAGGTCGTGCAGCGGTCCGACGAGCACCTCCTGGGCGCCGAAGATGTCGGGATCCTCGAAGTTTATCTGGTCGCATATCACCTGGCAGCGTTTTGTCCACACGTTGCCGGCACGGTCGTCGGCGTCGTTGTGGTAGCGTATGTTGTAGGTTCCGACGAAAAGGTTTTGGGCGTTCATGGCAATGCTCATGCACAAAGCCAGGAAAAGGAATAGAAAACGGTTCATTGTTATGGTTGTTTTTTTTAATATTTAGCTCGGAATAAGCGATTATTGCACAAATTGTATTAACTTTACCGCCACTTATTAACATGTAAAACCAGAAGACTATGAAAATCAAGCATCTGAAAGTGGCGGCACTGTTTCTTGCCGCATCGTTGCTCACGACGTCGTGCGTGGGTTCGTTCTCGCTGTTCAACCGCGTGGCAAAGTGGAACAAGCACGCCACCAGCTCAAAGTTCCTCAACGAGATTATCTTCCTCCTCATAAGTCCCGCCTATGCCGTGTGTGGCGTGGTTGACGCGCTTGTGCTCAACACCGTGGAGTTCTGGTCGGGTTCCAACCCGCTGGCCCAGAAGGTGGGCACCACACAGGAGGTGCTCGGCAAGGACGGCCGCTACTATGCCGTCACGACGCTCAAGGACGGATATGAGGTGAAGAACCCCGACGGCGAGGTGATAAAGTTTGTCTACGACAAGAAGACCGACTCTTGGTCGCAGATACAAAACGGCAAGAAGACCGAGATATTCCGCTTCAACGAGGACGGCACTATCCAGGCACGCCTCCAGGACGGCAGCACGCTGCGCGTCAAGCCGGATGCCGCCGGACTGTTCGAGACCCGAATGGCGGTGGGCGGCGCAAGCTTCTACGCCGCACGTTAACCAACCCGTGGCGGAGGCCGGAGACCTCCGCAGCAACAAGCATCTGCCATCGGCAATACACCAATTTTTGGTTGCTGCGGAGGCCGGAGACCTCCGCCACGAATGTAAGCGCCGGAGATATACTGGAGGGTTAAGCGCCGGACGATATACTGGAGGGTTAAGCGTCGGACGGGAGTCCGCCGTTCCGGTTGATGGCGTGTTCCACGCGGTCGACGATTGCCAGCGGCTCGATGCCGTTGAGACAGGCGTAGTCGCCGCGTCGGCATGGCCGGTTGCCGTAGATGGAGCACGGCCGGCAGGGCATGTCGAGCTGCACGGCGTCGTCCATGCTCTGGTGCCAGCCCATGAACCCGGCAAAGGGATGGGTGGCTCCCCACACGCTGACGACGCGTGTGCCGCAGATGGCGGCGAGGTGCATGTTGGCGCTGTCCATCGACACCATCACGTCCAGGTGGCTCATCACTATCATCTCCTGCTGCAGCGAGCCGAGCAGCGCCGACACGTTGATGCAGTTCTTGAAGCGGCGGCACCAGCCGTCGAGCACCTCAAACTCCTTGTCGCCGCCTCCGAAGAGGAAGATGCGGCATGAGGGATGGCGGCGCACAAGCTCGGCAATCACCTGCTCCATCTTCTCCTTGGGGTATATCTTGCCCTCATGGGCGGCGAATGGGGCTATGCCTATCCACTGCTGGAACATCTTCTTCTCGCCCACGCGGTCGCTGACGAGGCGCAGGTTGCCGCCCGACGGCGGGAAAATGGAGTCGAAGTCGAGGCGCACGGGGTAGCCCAGGCGTGCGAGCACGTCGGCGTAGTTCTCAAACGATGTTGGCAGCTGGCACATGCGGCGGTCTTTCGCCGAGGTGAGCTGCCGCCGCTCATGGCGGTGCTTGTCGATGTGCTCCACGCGGTAGCGCCCGAGGTTGAAGCGCATCCGCAGGTACGACGACCGCAGAATGTTGTGCATGTCGGCAATGGCGGTGAAGTTCTTCGCCACCAGTCGGCGGTAGAGGGCGTTGAGCCCCGCCACGCCGTGGTACTCGCCCTTGAGGTCGGCCTCCATGAAGCCCACGTTGGGAGCAAGCCCGTCGAAGAACGGGCGCGCGAAGGGACGGCTGAGCACCGTCACGCGCAGGTCGGGATACTGTCTTGCCAGCGAGCTTACCACCGGCACGAGCATTGCCACGTCGCCCATTGCCGAGAAGCGCATTATTAGTAGATGGTCGGTTTTCATTTACTTCTTGTAAAGTACGGGGTTTGTCGACGGGTCGTTGTACATCTTCATCTGGCGGTACACCTTCATGTATTTCCTGCCTGCCTGTATGTCGTCGAGCAGCTGGTCGATGGCTGTCGAGAGGTCGCGCTGCTGCTCAAGGAGCACGTTGAGCTTGGCCTGGCACTTCTGGCGGTGTTCCTCGGTGGCGTCGGTGCGCTCCACCTGTTCGCGCATGTGGTAGATTTTGAGCGCGAGAATCGACAGGCGGTCGATTGCCCATGCTGGCGACTCGGTGTTGATTCTGGCGTCGGGCAGCACGTTCACGTCGCTGTACTTCTGGCGGAAGTATGAGTCGATTTGCTCCACGAGGTCGGTGCGGTCCTGGTTGGAGCGGTCGATGCGTCGCTTGAGCGACAGTGCCTCCACGGGGTCGATGTGCGGGTCGCGTATGATGTCCTCGAAATGCCACTGCACAGTGTCTATCCAGCACTTCAGATAGAGCCGGTTCTCAATCTCGTCGCGCTCGTAGGGGTTGTTGATAGGCGTCTCGATGTCGTCCTTGATGTGATAGTCGGAAATCGCCTTATTGAAAATGTTGTTGCAAAGTTCTGAGAATGACATATTTATATATTGTTTTTTGTTAATATCAGGGTTTAGGGGTAACATTAGAATGTGGGCGTTTGCCTACAGATTACAAATATAAGATAAAACGGGCGAACAGCCAAATTCTGAACTGTTTTTTTTCATTTATTTGCTTGCTTTTGCCTGTAAGACATATGTCTATAAATTGGTTCATCCGGAATATGGAGTGAAACAAGATATCTAAGTTTCGGATTTAACATAATTCTGTTGTGCCACCGCCTACGGCGAGTGGCACAACATGAAAAGCAAGATATGGACATGGGTAATATTCTTTAAATTCCTAACTTGTGAAAGTCCATTTACATGACTTTCTCGAATGCCTGTCGCCTGTTTCCGCCGTCGCTGCGGTAGCTGACGTGCAACCAGCGCGCTCCGGTCTTGCGCTTGCGCTCGAAGATGAGCTGGTCGAAGTCGAGGTTGTCGCGTATGTAGTCATACATCTTGCGGCCCACCTCAAGGCTGCCGAGGCTTATGTCGGCGGCCTCGCCGCGCACGTGCTGCGACGTTGGCACTCCTCCCACAAGCTTGTTGACCTGCGGGCAGCGGTAGCCACTCGTGATGCGTATCACCCCGAAGCGGCGGCGCAACGGCTCAAGCACCTCGCGGCACAGCACCTCAAGGCGGCCTACGGCGTCGGCGGGCGGCGTGTTGTCGATGCCGCGGCGCACGGCAGCGGCTGAGATTACAAACTCTCGCAGGTTGAAGTGCTCGGTCAGCTGGCGGTCGGGCAGGGAGTCAAACACTGTGAATGTTGAAACTGAAGAAGAGGTGGTTGCCACCGAAGTGGCAACCGGGTTTGTGTTTCTCATAATACTTTAGATTTTAAATTTTGTGCGTCAAGACGGCTCAAGTAACTATATTTATTGTGTTGTTGTGTTTTTTGTTTTTTCACGCTGCAAAGTTACGGTGAAATATGGAATGAAATTTACCATCCAAAAAAATCTCGGTTAAAATAAGTTATAATGTCAATCTTCATCTTTTCAAAAAAAAAACTTGATTTTCTTGGCGCATAACTGAAAATGCTCTAACTTTGCACACCAAATTCTTATATAAAACAATGTGTATTAAATCCTACCTTTTAGTGGCAGCAGCCGCGAGCGCGCTGCTCACGTCGTGCTTCAAGGACGAGCCGCTCAACGCCGAGTGCGACATCGAGCAGGCCTACCTGCACGCCGACCACCCGTCGATGGTGTTCATGAAGCCTGCCGACAGCATCGCCACAACCAACGAGTCTGCCAAGACCGTCATCTTCACCGTGCGAAAAGGTACCGACCGCTCCGCACTCGCCCCAGTGTTCAAGCTCACCGAGGGCGCCACGATATCGCCCGACAACGGTTCCGTGCAGGACTTCACCGGCGGAGCCGTCAGCTACACCGTGACATCGCAGGACGGCAACTGGCACAAGACCTACGCCGTGAGGTTCGACGAGGCCCAGGACGCATCGCTCTACTACGACTTCGAGAACTTCATACGCGAGGCGGGCCGCGGGCGCTACTACATCTGGACCGACCTCACCAGCAACGGCACACAGATGCTCAACTGGGCGTCGGGCAACGGAGGATTTGCCATCGTATGCGGAAGCGCCAATGCCGACGAGTATCCGACGGCTGTCTACGACAAGGGTGTGGACGGAGGACATGCCGTGTGCCTCACGACACGCGACACGGGCGAAGCCGGAGCCATATTCAGAATGCCTATAGCCGCAGGCAACCTCTTCACAGGCTCATTCAATGTCAACAACGCCACCTCCAAGCCTCTCAAGGCAACCCACTTCGGCGACAACAACTACTGCGTCATCACCAAGAAGCCTCTGAGCTTCACCGGATTCTACCAGTACTCCCCCGGACAGACCATCACCGACCGTGACGGCAACACCGTCGACGGCACCGACCAGGGCGACATCTACGCCGTGCTCTTCAAGAACACCAACGCCGACGGCTCCAAGTTCTATCTCGACGGCACCAACGTGAAGACAAGCCCTCAAATCATTGCCCTCGCCGAGGCAGGACCCATCAACAAGACATCCGGCGGATGGCAGGTGTTCGACGCACAGTTTGACTACCGCGCCGACATCGACCCGCAGACACTCGCCAGCGGCGGCTACAGCCTCGCGGTGGTGTTCACGTCGAGCAAGGGCGGAGCCGACTTCGTTGGAGCGGTAGGCAGCCAACTGCTCATCGACAACGTGCGCGTCATCGTCGACGAGCAGCAATAATACCATATACCCACTAAATACGCAACAGGAATGAAAAGACTCATCATCTCTGCCCTGCTCCTTGCAGCTTACGCCGCAAACGGCTTGTGCACCGACATATTCAGCAACCTGCGCTACCAGGCACGCCTGGGCTACAACATCGGAGGCACGGCACCAATCGGTATGCCTGCCACAATACGGTCGCTCGACAAGTTCAAGCCCAAGGCCAACCTGCTCCTGGGCCTCGACGCCTACAAGCCGCTGACCGACAAATGGGGCATCATAGCCGGGTTCCACTACGAGAACAAGGGCATGGAGACCGACGCCCGAGTGAAGAACTACCACATGGAGATGCGCTACGGCGACCAGGTGATTGCCGGCATGTTCACGGGCAACGTCGTGACGAAGGTGGAGGAGTGGATGCTCACACTGCCCATCCAAGCCACCTACGACGTGTCGCGCAACGTGCGCCTGAAGGCCGGCCCCTACTTCTCCTACGTAATGTCAAACGACTTCTCGGGCTATGCCTACGACGGCTACCTGCGCGAGGGCGACCCCACCGGACAGAAGGTCGAGCTGGGACACGACGAAGGCGAGCGAGGCGACTACGACTTCACCGACCACCTGCGCCACTGGCAGTTCGGCGTCGACGTGGGTGCCGACTGGTACTTCTCCAAGCACGTGGGCGCTTACGCCGACATCTCGTGGGGACTGTCTGCCGTGTTCCAGAAGGACTTCAAGACCATAGAGCAGAAGATGTACCCCATCTTCGGCAGCGTGGGACTGATTTACAAACTGAAATAGGAGGTCGGGCGCCCCGCCCGACCCGCCCCCTCCCGTCTGCGGCAAATAACCGGAACCGCAGACTCCCGTCTGCGGCAAACCATTAAAAATCAATACACACAACATTAAACAAATCATTTATGAAGAAATTTTTACTCTCAGCAATCGCTCTGGTTGTGGCGATAGCAGCCAACGCTGCAACAGCCGTTGAAACAACAGTATTCCATGGCAACCTCGCCATCAGCCTCACCGACGACGCTCCCGACATGGACAACGCCGACGAAGCCACCATCACCGTCAGCAAGATGGACGACGGCACCTACACGCTGGTGCTCAACCAGTTCTCGTTTGCGGGCCAGCTCATCGGCGACGCCACCGTCAGCGACATCGCTGCCGAGGAGAAGGACGGAGCCGTGGTGCTCTCAGCCACCGACAAGGAGGCGCCCCTCACCAACGGCGGCGCAATAGCAACGCTGGTTGGCGGCAAGGTGACAATGACCATGACTGCCACCATCAAGGACGGCAAGCTCAACGCCGACATCTCGAAGATTACCGTCAAGATGCCAGTAGGAGCCATCAACGTGAAGGCTCTCTTCGAGTCTACATCATCAGAGACCGGCATCAACGCCGTTGACTGCACCACAACCAACAGCGCCACACGCGTCTACGACCTCTCCGGCCGTCAGCTGCCCGCCATGCAGAAGGGTCTGAACATCGTGAAGACTGAAAGCGGCAAGACCATCAAGGTTATGAAGTAAAAGCAACCAACATGAAAAAACGGCAATTACGCGGGAAAAAACTTACCCGTGTAATTGCCGTTTTTTTCTTATATAACAGATGTTGCTGACAGATATCATGACAACACTACATTTGCAGGCACACCAAGCACATGATATATATTGCGAGCCACATCAAAATTTATTGCGCGCCTGCCATGCAGTATGTCACTGAATGCTGTTGTTGACACGCCTATAGCCTTGGCAGCATCTTTCTGCTTATATCCCTTCTTGCGGAATGCCACCTTTATAGCTGCTATCAACGATGGCTTGACCCTCCATGGGTGTGGGTCTGTCTCACACTCCCACTCATAAGCTGCCTCACTCAGGATTTTAAGTTCTTCCTGTTCTTCTTCACTCAGCATCTCCATGCCACCAAGTTTAGTTCCCTTTGCAAGAAGTTCCTCTATTCTTGCATCTATTTCATTGTATGCGCTGTCGTCATTTATCTTCATAACTTATATCGTTTTAATATTTCTTATCTTATCATACTCGGCATGAGTGCCGACAAACCTTACATGAAGAAAACCTCCGTAGAATACAACTATTGTTATAAGTCTATACTTATTGCCCGATATGTTAAATACATAACGGTCATTCCCAACATAATCAGCAGAAGGGAAATATTCTTTCAATTCTGTATGCGATTTCCATTCATGCGTCTCGACAAATTCTGCCCAGCGCTTTAATGGATCCTCTGCATCAGGATGTTTCTTCCAAAACATCCTTTAGCAATTTATATTTTAAGAGCTTCATGTATTTACTTGTTTTATGTTTTTGCAAAATTAGTCAAAAGTTCTCAATGTTGAGAACTTTTTCTTTTAAATTTTCGTTTTTTTACTTGCTTACCTGTCATTAATAAATTATTTATTAATTTTGCATTCCTGTATATATTTTTAATCCATCCATAAAAAATGAACGTAAAGATTGAACCTTCGTGGCACGAGCACTTGCAGGCGGAATTCGACAAGCCTTATTTCGCGCAGCTCACCGACTTCGTGCGCCACGAATATTCCACACAGACGTGCTATCCCCCCGGCAGCCTCATCTTCAACGCCTTCAACCTATGCCCGTTCTCCAAGGTGAAGGTGGTCATCATCGGACAGGACCCCTACCACGAGCCGGGACAGGCGCAGGGCCTGAGCTTCTCGGTGGCGCCCGGAGTGGCATTCCCTCCGTCGCTGCAGAACATCTTCAAGGAGATACAGCTCGACCTTGGCAAGCCCATCCCGCAGTCGGGCGACCTCTCGCGCTGGGCGCGCCAGGGCGTGCTGCTGCTCAACGCCACGCTCACCGTGCGTGCCCACCAGGCAGCGTCGCACCAGCGGCAGGGCTGGGAGACGTTCACCGACGCCGCCATACGAGCCCTCTCAGCCGGCAAGGACCACATCGTGTTCATCCTCTGGGGCGGCTACGCGCGCTCCAAGGCGCAGCTCATCGACCGCTCAAAGCATCTCATCCTTGAGTCGGTGCACCCATCGCCGCTGTCAGCCAACCGCGGCGGATGGTTCGGCAACCACCACTTCTCGCGCTGCAACCAGTGGCTCACGGAGCACGGCGAGGAGCCGATAGAGTGGTAGGAGCAAAAGGAACTAACTTCCCCAACACTAAAAAATATTTTTTACAAAATGATTCTCGAAATATCCAACATCCTCGTCTCCTCCGACATCTTCACCGAGCAGTTCTGCTGCGACCTTGACAAGTGCAAGGGCATCTGTTGCGTGGAAGGCGACGCCGGCGCGCCCGTCACTCTCGACGAGATAGCCGGCATAGAAGACTCGCTCGACACCGTGTGGGGTGACATGTCGGCACAGGCACAGGCTGTGGTCGACAAGCAGGGCGTGGCCTACACCGACCGCGACGGCGACCTCGTGACGAGCATCGTGGGCGGCAAGGACTGCGTGTTCACGTGCTACGAGAACGGCTGCTGCCTCTGTGCCCTTGAGCGCGCCTACCGCCAGGGCAAGACAAAGTTCGTCAAGCCCATATCGTGCGCCCTCTACCCCATCCGCGAGAAGCGGTTCAAGGACGGCACCGTGGCGCTCAACTACAACAGGTGGGACGTGTGCCGCGACGCCGTGAAGAAGGGCAAGCAACTCGGCCTGCCCGTCTACCGCTTTCTCGAAGGCCCGCTCGTGCGACGCTTCGGCCAGGAGTGGTACGACGAGCTGTGCGCCGTAGCCGAAGAACTGAAGGGAAAGATATAAGATAACATCAAACGGTTGTTGTCCTTTCGTCATCCATTCATTATCCTTTCGTCACCCATTCATTGTCCTTTCGTCACCCGAAACGACTCCCTTTTTCGTCTTACTTCGACCGAGGTAAACACATTGAACGGTCGAAGTAAACATGTTGAACGGTCGAAGTAAGCATGTTGAACGGTCGAAGTAAGACAACAAACAAGCTTCATCCGCACGACTTACAAGCTCTATCCACACGACTTACAAGCTCTATCCACACGACTTACAAGCTCCATCCGCACGACTTATACATATTGCTTGACATGCCCTCCTGCAGAGATTGCCGCTTTACACAACCGGTTAAGTTAAAATAAGTAAAAAGCAATGTCTCTCTCGCCTGTTTTGGGTAATTTTGCAACTTAAAGAAATTTTGAACTAACGAAAAATCAATGAGCTTAACTGGCATCATACGCAACGCGTTCATTCCCCGACAGCACAAACTGGAACGCCACTTCACCGACCCGGAATCCCTACAGCAGGAGGTTCTGCGACATCTGCTGCGCTCGGCAGCCAACACCGAATACGGACGCAACCATCTCTTCGGCTCCACACGAAGCTACGAGGAGTTCACACGCAACGTGCCCATGAACACCTACGAGGAGCTCAAGGGCGACATCGACCGCATGCGCCACGGCGAGGCCAACATACTGTGGCCCGGCACCGTGAAATGGTATGCCAAGTCGTCGGGCACGACCAACGACAAGAGCAAGTTCATACCAGTGTCTGAGGAGGGCCTGAAGCACATCCACTACCAGGGCGGCACCGACGTCGTGGCGCTCTACCTGCAGAACAACCCCAAGAGCCGCATGTTCGACGGCAAGGGTCTCATCCTCGGCGGATCCCACTCGCCCAACTACAACCTGCCCGACTCGCTCGTGGGCGACCTGAGCGCCATACTGATAGAGAACATCAACCCACTGGTCAACCTCATACGCGTGCCCAAGAAACAGACCGCGCTGCTCTCCGACTTCGAGCTGAAGCGCGACCGCATAGCCCACGAATGTCTCGACAAGAACGTCACCAACATCTCGGGCGTGCCCTCATGGATGCTCAGCGTGCTCGTGCGCGTGCTCGAGATTTCGGGCAAGGAGCACATCAACGACGTGTGGCCCAACCTGGAGGTGTTCTTCCACGGCGGCATCGCCTTCACGCCCTACCGCCCGCAGTATGAGCGCATCATCACATCGCCCTCGATGCACTACATGGAGACCTACAACGCCTCCGAGGGCTTCTTCGGCATACAGAACGACCCGTCGGACAAGTCGATGCTCCTCATGCTCGACTACGGCGTCTACTACGAGTTCCTGCCCATGGACGAGTTCGGCTCGCCCAACCCCAACATCGTGCCGCTCGAAGGCGTGGAGATTGGCAAGAACTACGCCATGATCATCAGCACGTCGTGCGGACTGTGGCGCTACATGATTGGCGACACCGTGAAGTTCACGTCGAAGCGGCCCTACAAGTTTGTCATCACCGGACGCACCAAGTACTTCATCAACGCCTTCGGCGAGGAGCTTATCCAGGACAACGCCGAGAAGGGCCTTGCCTACGCGTGCGAGAAGACCGGCGCCGAGGTGAAGGAGTACACCGCCGCCCCGGTGTTCATGGACCAGAACGCCAAGTGCCGCCACCAGTGGCTCATCGAGTTCGCCAAGATGCCTGCCGACATCAACGAGTTCGCCGACATTCTCGACCGCCGGCTCCAGGAGATAAACTCCGACTACGAGGCTAAGCGATTCCACGACATCACCCTACAGCACCTCGAAATAGTGGTGGCGCGCCCCGGACTCTTCGACGACTGGCTCCGCTCCAAGGGCAAGCTCGGCGGACAGCACAAGATTCCAAGACTGTCGAACAACAGGCAGTATATTGACGAGATAATGGGAAGCCCTACCCACGAGTAGCCCCTCCCCCGACGCGCGGTAGCGCGTCTTCCCCTCCCCAAAGGAGAGGGGAGTGATATGCTTTGACTGTCTAAAATCGCTAATATACGACATTCACGGATATATATAACATTCACGAATGAACAATATACATTATATTATAATAACTGGTATTATATCTGCTATTATATTCTGTATCATACATTATATAACACATCAGATAAAACATCACCCCACCCCCTCACGCCACAAAAGCACATCACTCCCCTCTCCTACGGGGAGGGGCAAAGCCGCTTCGCGGCTGGGGGAGGGGCTTTCTTGGGTAGGGCTTTTTGGTCTCCTTCTCCTCCTCGCCTCCTGCGCCCGCATGGGCCGTCCCGACGGCGGATGGTACGACGAGACGCCGCCCCACGTAGTGGCTGCCGACCCTGCCGACGGCGGCACCAACGTGAAGGCGAAGAAGGTGCGAATCCTCTTCGACGAGTTCATAAAGATAGAGAACGCGTCGGAGAAGGTGGTCGTGTCGCCGCCACAACTGGAGCAGGCGGAGATAAAGTCAACCGGAAAGCGCATCGAGGTGGAACTGAAGGACTCGCTCAAGGCAAACACCACCTACACCATCGACTTCTCCGACGCCATCAGCGACAACAACGAGGGCAACCCGCTGGGCAACTACACCTACAGCTTCTCCACAGGCGACCACATCGACACGCTGCAGGTGGCTGGCTGCGTGCTCCAGGCCAACAACCTTGAGCCGGTGAAGGGCATACTCGTGGGACTCTACGGCGAAACAGACGACTCCTGCTTCATCAAGAAGCCCATGCTGCGCGTGGCACGCGCCGACTCGCGCGGACACTTCATCATACGCGGCGTGGCGCCCGGCAACTACCGCATCTACGCCCTCCAGGACCAGGACGGCGACTACCGCTTCTCGCAGAAGGCGGAGCAGATTGCCTTCACGCGCGACATCATCACCCCGTCGTTCTGCGACGCCACACGACAGGACACCACATGGATCGACTCGCTCCACATCAAGGACATCACACGCGTGGGCTACACGCGCTTCACGCCCGACGACATTGTGCTGCGCGCATTCAACGAACCCCTCACCGACCGGTTCTTCCTCAAGGCAGAGCGCAACGAGGCGGACCACTTCGGACTCTTCTTCAGCTACGGCGACACCGAGCTGCCGCGACTGCGCGGACTCAACTTCAACGCCAACGACGCCTTCATCATCGAACCGTCGGCACGGCGCGACACCATCAACTACTGGCTGCGCGACACGGCACTCGTCAACCAGGACTCGCTCAACATTGAGCTAACCTACCGCATGACCGACTCGCTCGGATGTCTCGTCACGCAGACCGACACGCTGCTCGTGCTCTCAAAGCAACCCTACTCGCGCCGGCTCAAAGACCGGCAGAAGGAATATGCCGAATGGCACAAGAAGCAGGAGAAGAGGCGCAAGCGCGGCGAGCCTTACGACTCAATCATGCCCCCCAAGATGCTGAAACCCAGCATCAGCGCAATGCAGACGTTCGACCCCGACCGCAACGTGACGTTCTCCTTCGACCGCCCACTCGCCGCTGTCGACACTGCCAAGATACACCTCTACGCCAAGCGCGACACGCTGTGGTACACCACACCGCTGCGCTTCCGCCCCGTCATGCAGCGCGTGCCTGGCGACACAGCACAAACCGACATGCAGCCGTCGCTGCGCGAATATGAGCTGCGGGCGGAATGGCTGCCCGACACGGAATACAGCCTTGAGCTCGACTCCATGGCGTTCAAGGACATCTACGGCAACGTGTCGCCAACAATGAAGCAGGGCTTCAAGGTGCGCTCGCTCGACGACTACGGCTCGCTGCTCTTCACCGTGCAGCACGCGGCACGCCACATCATCGTCGAACTGCTCAACGGCAGCGACGCAGTGGTGAAGCGCGCCCCGGTGATTGACGGCACGGCGCAGTTCTTCTACCTCATGCCCGGCATCTACTACGCCCGCATGTTCGTCGACGACAACAACAACGGCACATGGGACACCGGCGACTACGCCTCCGGACGCCAGCCAGAAGCCGTGTACTACTATCCCGACGAGATTGAGTGCAAGGCCAAGTGGGACATGACCCTCAACTGGAACCCCTCAGCGCGACCGCTCGACCAGCAGAAGCCAGCCAAGATAACCAAGCAGAAGGCCGAGCAGCAGCGCAAAATACAGCAGCGCAACCGCGAGCGCGCGCGCAAATTAGGCGTCCCCTACCCCTTCTAACGGAACGGCGGACTCCCGTCCGCCGACAACCCAACCCGGAACGGCGGACTCCCGTCCGCCGACATACCCAACCCGGAACGGCGGACTCCCGTCCGCCGACAACCCCAACCCGGAACGGCGGACTCCCGTCCGCCGACATCCCAACCCGGAACGGCGGACTCCCGTCCGCCGCCCCCAGTTTCAGCAATTCATTAGCAACAAAATCCAATACATCATGAAGCAGTTATTATTGACAATAGCCCTGCTGCTCACGGGCCTGCTTCCCTCGGCAGCACAGTGCAAGTTTGAGAACACGGCATTCAAGCCTGGCGAGTTCCTCACCTACAACCTCTACTTCAACTGGAAGTTCGTGTGGGTGAAAGTGGGCAACGCGTCGATGTCGACCGTCGAGAGCAAGTACCACGGCAAGTCGGCCTACCGCGCGTCGCTCATCACGCGCTCGTCGGCAAACGCCGACAAGTTCTTCGTCATGCGCGACACCCTGCTGTGCTACAACACCACACAGCTTGAGCCTCTATACTTCCGCAAGGGCGCGCGCGAGGGCAAGCGCTACACCGTCGACGAGGCATCGTTCTCCTACCCCAATGGCAAGGTGCACATCAAGCAGCACCGCCTGCGCCACAACGGAGAGAACGTCTACAAGGAGTGGACACGCGCCGACTGCACCTACGACATGCTCAGCATCTTCCTCCGCGCCCGCTCCTTCAACCCCGAGGGCTGGAAGAAGGGCACCCGCATCAACTTCCCCATCACCGACGGCACCCACATCACGCCCGCCCTGCTCGAATACAAGGGCAAGACAACCGTCAAGGCTAACAACGGCGTGAAGTACCGCTGCCTGCAACTCTCCTACATGGAGAAGGAAGACGGCAAGTACAAGGAAATCGTGCGCTTCTTCGTCACCGACGACTCCAACCACGTGCCAGTGCGCCTCGACATGTCGCTCAAGTTCGGCTCCGCCAAGGCATTCCTCGTGGGAGCCAAGGGCATCAAAAGCAAAATGACCTCCATCGTCCATTAACCGGAACGGCGGACTCCCGTCCGCCGCCTAACCCCCACCCGGAACGGCGGACTCCCGTCCGCCGCCTAATCCCCATCCGGAACGGCGGACTCCCGTCCGCCGCCCCAAAAAAATCCCTCCACCCATGCCAAGATTCAAGTCATTCCTCTCCCTCGCCCTATCCCTCCTGCTCCTCGCCTCCTGCTCCTCCCCATGGTGGAAAAAGCAGGACGAGCCAGCCAAGCCCCGCCGCTTCACCACCGAGGTGATGCTGCGCTACACCCCTATAAAGAACCAGGGCCACAGCTCGCTGTGCTGGGCCTACGCCATGCTCGCCACCATAGAGACGGAGCACATCATGATGGGCGACTCCGTCAACTTGTCGGTGGACTACGTGGCGCGCAAGCTCCTTGCCGAGCAGGCGCGCTGCCACTTCCTCTCGCGCGGCTACGACCGCATCACCATGCACGGCACCATGCCCCTGCTGCTGCGGCTACTCGGCGAGTACGGCGCCATGCCCTACGACTCCTACAACGCCCCCGGACTAAACTACAACGCCCTCGCCAAGCGCGTGAGGCTGCTGTCGGTAGGCTCCAACGACATGAGCCAGCTTGCCGAAAGGGCTGAGCGCCTGTTCGACGAGCGCATAGGCGCCCTGCCCCTGAAGGTGTACATGCTTGGGGCAGAGTACACCCCCGAGGAGTTCGCCCACAGCGTGTGCATGCGCGGCGAGTACACGGCAATGACAAGCTTCACCCACCACCCCTTCGGCGAGCCGTTCGTGCTTGAAGTGCCCGACAACTACAGCGACGAGCTGTTCTACAACGTGCCCATCGACGTGATGATGAAGCGCATCGACACGTCGCTGCGGCAGGGACACCCCGTGTGCTGGGAAGGTGACACCACGGAGCGCGGCTTTTCGTTCGCCTCCGGCGTGGCGGAACTGCCCGACGAGCGCCCCTGCACACAGCAGGAACGCCAGAAAGCCTTCGAGACGCGCCGCACCACCGACGACCACTGCATGTCGCTCATCGGCATCGCCCACGACAGCCGCGGACGGCGCTACTACATAGCCAAGAACTCATGGGGCACGGGCAACCCCTACGGCGGGCTCATGTATCTATCCGAAAACTATGTAAGGCTTAAGACGATAGCCATTGTGGTAAAAAATTTAAGATAAAACCTCATAAAAACGCCCTGCAAAATGTGTTTATGACCATTTTG
>JBNMLZ010000024.1:0-28096 GCA_050875085.1 Prevotella sp.
AGCTCACGTGTTCCGTCGGGGCGGGTATAGCCGTTGAGCAGGTCGTTCACGCCCGGCACATAGCCATTGGTGGAATGTGTGGCAAGAAGTGAGAGTCCATTAGGTATGGCGATGCGCAGCGGAGCCTCGCCGCCCTTGGCATAGTCGGGTTGTTCAAACGGGTTGACGGCAGCCACGGCAGTAAGTCCTACGCCTTCGCCTCCGTCGTACAGAGCCTCCATGGCGGCGAGTTTCATTGGCTGCGTCTGAGCCACTTTCACTGCCGACGAGTCGCCCGTAGCCATTGCCAGCAACGCGGCTGCAATACCCACGATGCTTGCCACGCGTATGCTTTGGCGCGCAAGCTCCTGCTCGCGGCGGCGCAGCAGATACCAGCAGCTGACCGCACATACAAACACTGCACCGATAATCCACGACGAAGTGACAGTGTGGCAGAACTTGTCGATGGCAAATGGCGAGAGTGCCACCTCTGCGAAACTCGTCATCTCGTTGCGCACGGTGTCGGGATTGAACTCACAGCCAACGGGATATTGCATCCATGAGTTGGCAACGAGTATCCACCATGCCGATATTGTGGCTCCAAGACCGGTCAGCCAAGTGGACGCAAGGTGGAAACCGCGCGACACTTTCTCCCAGCCGAAGAACATCACGGCAACAAAGGTGCTTTCCATGAAGAACGCTACAATACCCTCAACGGCAAGCGGGGCACCGAATATGTCGCCCACAAACCAGGAATAGTTGCTCCAGTTGGTGCCGAACTCAAACTCAAGGATGATGCCCGTGGCAACACCCATTGCGAAGTTGACGCCAAACAAGCGCTGCCAAAACACGGCAGCCTCACGCCAGAATTGTTTACCTGTGCGATAATAGCACGTTTCGATGATGCCCATGATGAGGGCAAGACCCAGGGTCAATGGCACGAACAGCCAGTGATAGATTGCTGTCAGGGCAAACTGCGCGCGCGACCAGTCGATGAGCGATGGGTCAATGGTGAGTAGATGGTTCATAAATTATTAGTTAGTTGTTATTGTATGTTGATTTTTTCAGTAGTTCGCCTGCCACATAAGCCGCACGGTCACTGCCTTGCTCCTGTGCCTTCCGCTTTACAACGTCGGGAAAGAACAGCAGCTTCAGAACCACGAATATGACGAACAGCTTTATGAGTATTATAGCCCAAAGCACGCGTCCTATCCGCATCTGGCGAAACCCGTCGGCATACAGATGGTATACCTTATATAATATGTTGTTATTCTGCATGGAAATGATTGTTTATGGTTATTGACTATAGATTGTAATTATTTCATTTTAGTAATGATTTTGCAAATATATAAAATATAATTATAAGTTGTTGCATTTTTTTGAGAAATGTTCGTTTTATCACTATTATTCCTCTATTTTAGCAAACTTTACCATTTAAAACTTGCGTTTTTTTGCGCTTTAAAATTAATAAGCTAACTTTGCACTCGGTTTAAACTATTTACAAAAAATCTTATTGATATATCAACAAAATTATGGAAAAGAAAACACGACTCATTACTGGGATAGTATCGGGTATTGTAGGACTTGCCCTCGTCGGCACAATAGCCTACCTCTACGTAAATCTTGACAACCAGAAAAAAGAAAACAAGGCAATGCAGGAGCTCGCCGACCTCGACAAGAAGGAAATGGAGAACGAGTACCAGCAGTTTGCCAACCAGTATAGCGAGATGAAGACGCAAATCTCCAACGACTCCATCGTGGCGCAGCTCTCAGCCGAGCAGGAGAAGACAGAACGCCTGCTCAAGGAACTGAAGGACACCAAGTCGAACGATGCACGCGAGATTGCGCGCCTCAAGAAGGAGCTTGCCACCGTGCGTGCCGTGCTTCGCAGCTACGTGATAGAAATAGACTCGCTCAACCGACTCAACCAGAACCTCACCGCTGAGAACACCCGCATCAAGGGACAGTACAGCGAGGCTACACGCCAGATTGAGGGACTCAACACCGAGCGCGCGTCACTCTCCGAGAAAGTTGCCATCGCAGCACAGCTCGACGCCACCGGCATATCCATGCAACTCAAGAACAAGAAGGGCAAGTCTACCGACAAGACATCAAAGACAAAGACCGTCCAGGTGAACTTCACAATAGCCAAGAACGTCACAGCCGCCAACGGCTCAAAGACATTCTACGTGCGCATCACCACACCATCGGGCACAACACTTGGCGGTGGCGGCTCATTCCACTACCAGAACCGCTCGCTTGAGGCCACAATGAAGAAAACCGTGGAGTATGACGGTCAGGAAACTTCCATAAGCACCTTCTGGAACGTGTCGCAGTCGCTGCTTGAAGGCACCTACCAGGTGAGCATCTTTGCCGACGGCAACATGATTGGCTCCAGAAGCTTCACATTTAAATAACAACAGATGATACACAAACTTCTTACACTTGTACTGGCGACATTCGCTTTCGAGGCACAGGCGCAGCAGGTGCTCTCGCTTGACAGCTGCCGTGCCATGGCCCTGCGCAACAACAAGACGCTCAGCGCATCACGCCTGCAGCTCGACATGGCGCGCTACACGACAAAGGCCGCCAAGACCAAATACCTGCCGCACGTGAGCGCTCTCGGAGGCTACGAACTCACCAACCGCCCTATATCACTGCTCAGCAAGAGCCAGAAGTCGGAGATTTCCAACGCAGGAACCAATGCCACAGGAGCCTTGGGCGACAACCTGTCGGGAGCTCTCTCCAACCTTGCCCAACAAGGCGTGATAACGTCTGACCAGGCTACAGCTCTTGGCAACATGTTCGGACAGGTGGGCTCAAAGATTGGCGATGCTGTCAACCAGGTAGGTCAGAAATTGGTTGACGCGTTCAACACCAACACCCGTCAGATGTATGCCCTCTCGGTGATGGTCACGCAGCCTGTATACATGGGTGGCGCCATCACTGCCGCCAACCGGATGGCTGAGATAAGCGAGGACATGGCTCAGAACAACATCAACGCATCGCAGCAGGCCACTATCCACTCCATCGACCAGGCTTACTGGACCGTCGTGTCGGTCAAGCACAAGAAGCGCCTTGCCGAGAGCTATCTCGCCGTGGTCAAGAAACTCGACGACGACGTTAAGAAGATGATTAAGGAGGGTGTGGCAACACGCTCCGACGGACTTAAGGTTGACGTGAAGGTGAATGAGGCAGAAATGTCGCTCACACAGGCTGACAACGGACTGGCGCTCTCGAAGATGCTGCTCTGCCAGCTATGCGGACTCGACGTCGACTCCGACATAACGCTCGCCGACGAGGATGCTGAGAACCTTGCCGCCATGGGCAGCAACGAGACTGTAAGCCGTGAGGTGGCCATGGAGAACCGACCGGAACTGAAGATGCTCCAGAACACGGTTGACTTGAGCCGACAGGCCACAAAGGTGGTGCGTGCCGCCTATCTGCCGCAGGTGATGCTCACTGGCGGCTACCTCGCAACCAACCCCAACGTCTACAACGGATTCCAGCGCAACCTGTCGGGTGTGTGGAACGTTGGCGTGATGGTGCGCGTGCCGCTGTGGAACTGGATGGAAGGCACCTACAAAGTGCGCGCCAGCAAGGTGGCTTCGTCGATTGCCGAACTTGAGAAGGACGACATAAAGGAGAAAATCGAGTTGCAGGTGAGCCAAAGCCAGTTCAAGGTGAAGGAGTCGAACCGACGCCTCGCCATGGCTACAAAGAATGTCGAGAACGCCGAGGAGAACCTGCGCTGCGCTAATGTCGGCTTCAAGGAGGGAGTGATTTCCACTACCGACGTGATGGCTGCACAGACGGCATGGCTGCAGGCACAGTCGCAGAAGATTGACGCTGAGATTGACGTCAAGCTGAGCCAGGTTAACTTGAAGAAGGCACTCGGTGTCTTACAATAAAACAACACTATACTATATTTATTATGTCAGAAAAATCGCAACATAAGAATATTCTCATTACTGCTGTTTGCTCTACTGTAGTAGTGGCGGCTGTTGCCATCATCGGCGCCATGTCGCTCAAGAAAGAGCCTGAGGTGATACAGGGACAGGTTGAGGTGTCGGAATACCGCGTGTCAAGCAAGGTGCCGGGACGCATCCTTGAACTCCGAGTGAAGGAAGGCGACTACGTGAACGTGGGCGACACGCTTGCCATTCTCGACGCGCCAGAGGTGCGCGCCAAGATGGAGCAGGCGAAGTCGGCTGAGAACGCGGCATCGGCTATGGACGAAATGGCAAACAACGGGGCGCGCAAAGAACAAGTGCGTGCCGCCTTCGCCGTTCTGCAACAGGCAAAGGCTGGACTCGACATTGCCAAGAAGTCGTACAACCGCGTGCAGCGCCTCTTTGACGAGGGCGTGATGACAGCCCAGAAGCGCGACGAGGCATTTGCCAACTACAAGGCGCTTGAGGCTCAGGTGAAAGCCGCACAGAGCCAGTACGACATGGCTGTGAACGGCGCGCGCCAGGAAGAGAAGAAGGCTGCCGCAGCACAGGTGGACCGCGCCAAGGGTGCCGTGGCTGAGGTGAACTCCTACATACACGAGACGATGCAGATTGCGCAGATGGCTGGCGAGGTGAGCGATGTCTACCCTAAGGTGGGCGAGCTTGTCGGCACAGGTTCTCCGATAATGTCGGTGTCTATCATGAGCGACATGTGGGGCACGTTCAACGTGCGTGAGGACCAGCTCGACGGCATGAAGATTGGCAGCGTGATAAAGGCGTTCGTGCCTGCCTACAACCGCGACATACGCATGAAGGTATACTACATCAAGGACCAAGGCTCATATGCCGTGTGGAAGGCAACCAAGTCAAACGGGCAGTACGACCTGAAGACCTTTGAGGTGAAGGCGCGCCCGATTGACAAGATTGAGGGTCTCAGACCGGGAATGTCACTGGTGCTGAAAAAATAAAGGGGGTGTCGAGCTCCTGCTCGACACATAAAAAATAAAGGGGGCGTCAAGTTCCTGCTCGACACATAAAAAATATAGCTCTGTGTCGAGCAGGAGCTCGACACCTCCAAAGTGTGAACGTTTCAACCTTCCCAAAACAATTTATTAATGTCTGTCATTAAACGAATAAAAGGAATTTTCCTCCGCGAGTGTCGCCGCCTGAAGGCAAACCGGGTATACCTGTTCTCGATGATTGTCTTCCCGGTGTTCGTCACGCTGTTCTTCACGTCGCTCATGGGTGAAGGGCAACCGCAGGACATGCCTGTAGGCGTGGTGGATCTCGACAATTCCGCCACCACGCGCAAGCTGACGCGTATGCTCGACTCGTTCCAGTCATCAAAGGTGGTGGCTCATTATCCCAACTTCGAGTCGGCACGCCTCGCCATGCAGCACAACGACATCTACGGTTTTCTATATTTTCCTAAAGGAACGACGGCCGACCTTCTGGCGTCGCGCCAGCCCACCGTGTCTTATTACTACAGCTACGCGTCGCTCACCGCCGGCTCACTCATATTCAAGGATCTCAAGACCGTTGCCACACTCGGCACGGCAGGCGTGGGCAAGTCGGTGATGTCCGCCAAGGGCTACACCGACAAGCAGATAACGACATTCCTCCAGCCCATTGCCATCGACCTTCATCCCGTAGGCAACCCGTGGCTCAACTACAACGTTTATCTCTCAACAATGCTCGTGCCAACGTGCCTGTTGCTGTTCATATTCCTCGTGACAGCCTACTCCATGGGCTCCGAACTGAAGATGGACACAGCCAAGGAACTCTACGCGTGCGCCGGGGGCAACCCCTTCATCGCCGTCACAGGAAAGATGCTGCCACAGACCATCATCTGGCTCGTCATCATGCTTGGCTACATGTACTACACGTTTGCCGTGCTCGACTTCCCGCATCCTGGTGGCTGGGGCTCCATCATCGGCTTGGCTGTGCTCAGCGTGTTGGCGGCACAGGGCTTCGGAGTGTTCATGTTCGGACTGTTCCCGTCGATGCGAATGGCCATGAGCATGTGCTCGCTGTGGGGTGTGCTCAGCTTCTCCATGGTGGGCACGGCATTCCCGACGCTTGCCATGGATCCCGCCTTGCAGTCGATGGCACAGCTGTTCCCCATGCGCCACTTCTTCATCATCTACGAGATTGTGGTGTTCGGCGGCAATCCATGGACTGATGTAGCCGTCAACGTCGCCGCGCTCACGCTCTTCGCCTGTGCGCCTGTTTTCGTGATGCTGCGCATAGGCAAGGCTCTGAAAGAATATATATATATGGAATAAACGATATGAACAAGATAACAACATTCTGGGAAGACACCGCCAAGGTGTGGCTGCACGAGATGCGCGAGATGTTCAAGGACGAGGGCGCGCTGCTCTTCGTCATCCTGTTGCCTCTCGCCTACCCTCTGCTCTACTCGTGGATCTACAACAACGAGGTGGTACGTGAGGTGCCCGTGGCCGTGGTCGACAACTCCCACTCGCAGACAAGCCGCGAGTTCATACGCCATGTCGACGCCTCATCGGACGTGCACGTGGCTGCCTACTGCAACAACCTTGAGGAGGCGAGCCGACTCGTGGGCAAGCAGGATGTCTACGGCATAATACTGCTGCCAGAAGACTTCGACCGCCAGCTCGGACGTATGCAGCAGGCACATGTCAGCGTGTACTGCAACATGGGACTCATGCTCACCTACAAGGCGATATTCCAGACCTGCTCGGCTGTGGCTGCCGACATGAACTCGCACATACAGATAGCGCTCTCGGGCAACTACACCAACCGCGACGACCAGCTCACAACCCACCCCATGAACGTGCGCGACGTGCCGATATTCAACAACACGGGCGGCTACGGCAACTTTATCCTGCCCGCCGTACTCGTGCTCATCATCCAGCAGGTGATGCTGCTCGGCATAGGCATAGCCTACGGCACGAGCTACGAGAAGGGCAATTTCGCGCGGCTCACACCGATGTATGAGCGGCGCTTCGGGTTGGCGCGCATCATGATAGGACGCACGATGGGGTTCTTTGTGCTGTTCCTGCTTATCTCGGCATGGGTGTTGCTGGCAATTCCGCGCCTGTTCCACTTCGTGCAGATACTCCACGCCGGTGATTTCGCCCTCTTCGTGGTGCCTTATCTCCTGGCCTGCATCTTCTTCGCCATCACCTTCTCCTATGTCATCCGCCAGCGCGAGAACGTCATGCTGCTCGTGGTCTTCACGTCGGTGCCCTTCCTCTTCATGTCGGGCATTTCGTGGCCTAAGAGCAACATCCCTGAGTTCTGGCACTACTTCTCATGGCTGTTCCCCTCGACGTTCGGCATACAGGGCTTCGTGAAGATGAACACCCTCGGCGCCGTGTTCGGCGACATCACGCCGGAAATAAATGGACTGTGGATACAAACCATTATCTATGGCGCACTTGCCACACTCGTGACGAGGTGGCAGGTGAAGTAATTGTAATCTTTTTACGGAGCAATTGTAAGGCTGTTACAAAGCAATTGTAACAGCCTTACAAAGTAATGGTAACTGTATTACAAAGCAACTGTAATTCGGAGGGCAATATTTTTTACATGTATCAGACGACAAAGTTAAGTATAAAATCCGAGAAATCCATTAAAAAACGCTAACTTTGCAGTTTCCAAAAACAAACAAACCAGGAAAATGGAAAGTAACAAACCCAAAGAAGAACAGATATTAATCAGAATAACTGGCAATGACCATCCGGGACTCACAGCCGCCGTGATGGGCATACTCGCAAGCAAGGACGCAAAGATATTGGACATAGGCCAGGCGTCAATCCACTCAACACTGTCGCTTGGCATACTCATACGCATCGACGAGAACGCGTCGGGACAGGTGATGAAGGAACTGCTGTTCAAGGCTACGGCACTGGGCGTCAACATCGGGTTCGAGCCAGTCAGCGACGAGGAATACGAGGACTGGGTGAACCGCCAGGGCAAGAACCGCTACATCCTGACCATCATCGGACGCACACTCTCGGCACGCCAGATTGAGGCTGCCGCAAAGGTGGTCACCAAGCAGGGCCTCAACATCGACTCCATCCTGCGGCTCACAGGCCGCCCCAGCATCATGCACCCCGAACGCAACGTGCGTGCCTGCATAGAGTTCTCGCTACGCGGCACTCCCGAAGACCGCGCCGCAATGCAGGAGGAACTGATGCACATTTCGGCAGAGATGGAGATTGACTTCTCGTTCCAGAAGGACGACATGTACCGCCGTATGCGCCGCCTCATCTGCTTCGACATGGACTCAACGCTCATCCAGACCGAGTGTATCGACGAACTGGCTGAGCGCGCAGGCGTAGGGGCACAGGTAAGGGCGATAACGGAGAGCGCCATGCGCGGCGAGATTGACTTCAAGGAGAGCTTCACACGCCGCGTGGCACTGCTGAAGGGACTTGACGCGAGTGTCATGGAGGACATCGCCAACCACATGCCCATCACCGAAGGTGTCGACCGACTCATGGCTGTGCTGAAACGCTGCGGCTACAAGATTGCCATCCTAAGCGGCGGATTCACCTATTTCGGCGAGTTCCTGCAGCGCAAGTACGGCATCGACTACGTGTATGCCAACGAGCTTGAGATTGGCGACGACGGCAAACTGACCGGGCGCTACGTTGGCGAGATTGTCGACGGCCACCGCAAGGCGGAGCTTCTGAAGCTCATCGCACAAGTGGAGAAAGTGAACCTCGCCCAGACAATAGCCGTAGGCGACGGCGCCAACGACCTGCCGATGCTCGGCGAGGCTGGCCTTGGCATCGCCTTCCACGCTAAACCGCGCGTCGTGGCAAATGCCCAGCAGAGCATCAACACCCTCGGTCTCGACGGCGTGCTCTACTTCCTTGGCTTCAAGGACAGCTATCTTGGGGAGCAAGGAAAATAAATTGGAGCTTTGTTGATTGCAGCTTATCCGTGGCGGAGGTCTCCGGCCTCCGCTACGGAATATGTTGGCAACGCCCTACTCCTCACCCGAATATAATCAGCACCGACCCGCCAATCATTATCAACGAGCCAACGAGCTTTTTCACTATTCCTTCCTCATGGAATATCTTGTAGCCCAAGGCTATGCTGACAATGGTTGAGAGTTGGAACAGCGCAAGGCCGTAGCCTACGTTGATATGCTTGAACACGTAGTTGGTTGTGTACTGCATCATGCCGATACAGGCAATGAGGGCAAGGAAGGTGAGCCATTCATGTGGCTTTATCAGCTTGACCTCATGACGCACGCCAACCCGCATAACCAACAGTTGCAGGAACGAGAACAGCGCGCCAGACCAGCACCATGTGATGAACGACACGGTTGTGTCGGAATATATTATTACTTTTTTTATCAGCACCGCCTCAATTGCCGTGAGCACCATTGCCCAAATGCGGTATTGTATCTCGCGGTTTTTCAGCAATTGCCATGAAAAACCTTCTTCGGTGGTATCGAACACAAAATAGCTGCCGAAGATTATTATCGCCACGCCTGCCAGTCCCATAAGCGAGGGCAACTCGCCAAGCAGCACAATGCCGACGATTATGCCCACTACCGACTTGTAGGAGTTGATTGGACCAAGCACCGAAAGGTCGCCGCGCTTCAACGCCATTACAAGAAAGCCGTTGCCAACAGCTCCGAACACTCCGCCTACTGCGACGTAGAGCCAGAACTCTCGTGGAAACGCGGTCCAGTCAACACGCCATGCCACAGCAAGGCAGGCGACACTAAGCAACAGATAAGAAATGAAGTTGACAGCAAGCGGGTTGTGTCCTCCGCCAGTGAGTTTCTTCTGAAATACATTGGAGAACGGATTGGAGAGGACACGCAGGAGAATTGCTAAATAAGTGAGAAGCATATTTCCATGTTATTTCGTTGATGCAAGTGTTTCAGTTTATTGTCCACTCGTCGATGTTGCCCTTCTCGGAGTCAAAGTTGATTCCAACCTTTGTCACAGGCTTTCCGCACATGGCGAAGCGTTGACGGTAGTCCTTCAAGTCGATTTGCTGCATGGCTGTGCGCGCATTCTTGTTGAGCTTTATTTCAAGGATGTACAAGTCGGTGCGCGTAAGGAGCACTATGTCAACCCTTCCGTTGGGCGTATGCACCTCAACATCGACAAGATAGTCGGTGAGCAGGGTGAAGACAATGAACAGCACCTGCTGGTAATGCCCCTCATAGTGGGTATTGTCGCAGTATGGCACAGTGCCGAGGAATGTCTGCAAGAGCCGCAGCGCACCGTCAAGGTCGCGCTTGTCGAGAGCCTGCGCGATGCGTCGGGCAGTGTTGGTTGTGGCAAGCGTGTTCTGCGTGACGTAGCGCGGGATGAGAGCCCTCGTCAGTCCAACCTTCACCTCCCGGTTAGGCACATCGAGCGTATAGTAGTTGTATGTGCGGTCGTAGTCCTTAATGGTGATGTAGCCGCTTTGGTAGAGCAGCGGCATTATGGTTGACATGGTTTCGGTTGGCGCGTCGAACTCGCTCGCGTCAGCCTCAACACGGGTAATGATGTCGGTGGGCAGGACCTCAAACTTGCGCATCATGTTGAGCAGATAGGTGGGAGTGCCGGAGCTGAACCAGTAGGCATTAAAAGCCCTGTCTGAAAAGCAGTTGAGTAGGCTGTACGGGTTAAAAACATCGGGCGAGTTGGCAGAAAAATGATAGCCGTCGTAGTTGTCCTTCAGTTCTTTCACAACATCATCCCTACTTATCTTCAGTGCATCCGACAACATATCAATGTCTTCCGACATATGGCTAAGCAGTTCCTCTTTTGTGATACCACAAATTCCGGCATACTTGTCATCCATTGATATGTTCTTGATGTTGTTCAGTTCACTGAAAATGCTCACTTGCGAGAATTTGGTTATGCCTGTAAGAAACACAAAGCGCAGCTTTGCCTCGCAGAATTTCAGAGGACTGTAGAAGTTGCGCATGATGTTGCGCAGTATGTCAAGCTGCTCGGTCTCATGAGCCACGTCAAGCATGGGTGCGTCGTATTCATCGATGAGCACCACCACTTGCTTGCCGGTTTTCTCGTAGGCTGTGTTTATCAAGTCAATCAACCGGTTGTTGGCACCGATGTGAGGCTTTGTTATGCCGTATACCTTCTCTTGTTCCTCAAGCCGATAGCCTATGTATTCCTCAAGCTGTTCCTTCTCCATGTGCTTGCCGCCACTCATGTCGAAGTGCAGCACCGGGTATGAAGTCCATTCCTTCTCAAGTTGTTCAATGGAAAGTCCTTTGAACAACTCTTTCCTGCCCTCAAAATAGCTCTGCATGGTAGACACAAGAAGCGACTTTCCGAAACGGCGAGGCCGTCCGAGAAAGTAATACTTGCCATTTGCCGCCATGCGATAAATGTATTCCGTTTTGTCAATATACAGCATATTCCGGTTTCTAATCTCCGAGAATGTCTGTATGCCTAAAGGGTATCGTCCTTGCATCATAGTCTCACTGTTATAATGATTCTTATAATATTTTGCAAATATAACACTTTATAAACACTTGTCAAAGGAAATGCCACAAAGGTTTCGCTTCAATTTATTTTCCCTGTGCTTCCTTTATCACCGCCAGTATGTCGTCGCCATACTTCTCTGCCTTCACCTTTCCGCAGAAGGGCAAGCGGGCGAGGGCGTCCTTGTCCTGGGGAAGAAGATTGGCGATAGCAATCAACGCCTTCTGCTGGATTATGCAATATACGGGCATGTGGGCAGTAAGGGCGCGTTGGCGGCGCCACTCGGTGAGGGCGCTGAGCACTTCGGGGTGGAGGATTTTCGGCTCTGGCACGGGCTGGGGTTGCGATATTTGTGTCGAGCGAGAGTTCGACACCTCCTTGGCTGGCTTGTGCGTTGAGCGAGAAGCCTCTTTGGTTGACTTGTGTGTCGAGCGGGAGCTCGACACCTCCTTGGATGGCGCGTCCTTGCCCATGAGTACAACGGCACGCTGATGCAGGTATTCATTGAGATGAAAACCGTCGTCGCGCACGAAGTTGAGCAGGGCACGCTTCTGCATAACCAGTTCCTTGAGCATGGCGAGAAGCTCGGTCATCTGCTTCTTCACGTCGGGAGTGTCGGTCTTCACGTCGGTTGTTTTTACGAGCTGCTCAATGTCCGACAGAGTGCGGGCGAAGTAGGTAGCGCCTTTGGTGAGGCGTTCCTGCAGATGTGCGTCGGCTTGGTAGTCGGCGGTGGAGATTACGATTTGGTTATACTGCAACTTGAAACGCTCCGCCACACTGTAGAGCTGGTCCTTGATGGTGGCGAGTCGCGCCTTGTATTCGAGTATCAGCTTGGGGTAGGTACGGCGGAAGTGTCCCATGAGCACGTCGAGCACGCGGTTGAATGAGTCCATGAGCGGACGGAAGTCGAACAGCTCACTGAGCACCGACAGATAGTAGTCGCGCTGCAACTGACCTATCTGCTCCTCTGTCGGCGTGTGCTCGGCGGCATGGCCCACGTATTCGTCAACAGCCCCGTCGCGTATGATTGCCGTCATTGGCAGCGGCGCACTCAGCACAAGTCCCTCAAGGGTACGGCAGCGCGACAGCGCCACGTAGGTCTGGCCGTGGGTGAATGCACGCTGCACGTCGATGATGGCGCGGTCGAAGGTCAGTCCCTGGCTTTTGTGCACGGTTATCGCCCATGCCGGTTTTACGGGGAACTGCGAGAACGTGCCGTCCACCTCCTCGGTTATCTCGTTGGTGCGCTCATTGATGACATAGCGCGTGTTGTCCCACTGCTCCGGCTCCACCTTTATCACGGCGCCAGTGTCCTTGGCGCGCACGAAGAAGTTCTTGCCGTTAATCTCGGTTATCGTGCCAATCATGCCGTTGTAGTAAGCCTTCTCAGCCGACGAGTCGTTCTTGACGAACATCACCTGCGCGTCTTTCTTCAACGTGAGCCGTTGCTCCGTGGGGAAAAGCATTTCGGGGTACTTGCCTGTAATGTCGGCCTCGTAGGTGAACGACGGTCCTGGAAGAAGGGCAAGTTGCCGTTCGTTCTCCTGCTGTGCCTGGTAGTTGTGGGTGACGAGTCGTATGTAGCCCTCCTCCACTCTCGGGTGGAAATTGGGAATGTAGCGCGAGTTAAGCGCATTGAGCACAGATGCGTCGGCGCGGTTGTCGCGCACCTTGTTGAGAATGTCGAGAAACTTGGAGTCTTTCTGTCGGTATACGGTTTTAAGCTCCACGATGGCGTAGCGCGTGCGGCGAAGGGCGAGCGACGAGAAGAAGTAAGGCGTGTCGTAGTAGCGCGATAGCAGCTGCCACTCATCGTCCTTCGCCACTGGCGCGAGCTGTCCGAGGTCGCCAATCATCACCATCTGCACACCGCCGAACGGCTGCTGGTTCTTGCGGAAACGGCGCAGAACGCTGTCAACGGCATCGAGAAGGTCGGCGCGCACCATCGAAATCTCGTCAATCACGAGCGTGTCGATGGACTGTATGACGCGTATCTTCTGTTTCGAGAAGCGATATTGCTGTTCCTTGGTCTTGTATTGTGCATCGGGAATGAACGGGGCGAACGACAGTTGGAAGAATGAGTGTATGGTCACTCCCTCGGCATTGATGGCGGCAATGCCTGTCGGAGCGACAACGATGATTCGCTTCGACGACTCCGTGCGCAGCCGTCTAAGGAATGTTGTCTTACCTGTTCCTGCCTTACCAGTTAGGAAGAGGTTTGTATTGGTTGTTTCTATGATGTTCCACGCAAGTCGCGTCTGTTCGTTCATTTCCATAAAATGTAATATATTCTTCTGTTATTCAATCACCCACTCAATGTCCGTTTTCTTGTCCTCAATGCTGAAGTTTATCCCCACCAATGTCACTGGCAGCGTGTCGAGGACGAAGCGCGAGGCGTAGCCGTTGGTTTTGATTTGGTTGAGTGCCTCAGCGGGAGAGCCGTTGAATTTAAGTTCCATCACGTAGATGCGGCTCTTGGTGCGGATGGTTATGTCGATGCGGCCGGTGTGGGTATGCTGCTCAACGTCCATGCGATAGTTGGTGAGGATGGAGAAGACGATGTACATCAGCTGCTGGTAGTGACCCTCGTAGTCGGTGTTGTTGCAGTAGGGCACAGTGGCGAGGAAGGTCTTGAGGAGCGTCAACGCCCCGTCCATGTCGTCGCGGTTGATAAGGGCGGACATCTTGGCTATGGTGGTATTGCCCTTCTGCGAGAAGCGGCCAAGGTAATGGGGGATAAGGCTGCGGTAAAGCCCGACACGGATTTCCTTGTTGGGTATGCCAAGGGTGTAAAGCTCGGTGTCGGGATCATAGTCCTTTATCGTCGTGTAGCCGCTCTGGTAGAGCAGCGGCATTAGGGTGGTCATGGTCTCCGTGGCGGCGTCGAAGTCGGCACGGTCGACATCGGTCTCCTCGCCTATGTCAGCAGGGAGCACGTCGAACTTGCGCATCATCTCTATAAGATAAGTGGGAGTGCCGGAGCCGAACCAGTAGTTGTCAAGTTTTCCGTCGGCAAAGCAGTTGAGCAGACTGAAAGGATTGAACACGTCGGGACTTGGCCATGTGAAGTGGTAGCCATCATATCTCTCACCAAGTTTGTCTATGGTCTGCTCTCGGGTGAGCTGCAACTTTGCGGCAAGCACGTCAATGTCCTCGCTCATCTGCGTGACAAGCTCCTCCTTGGTGATGCCGCATATTCCTGAATAATCATTATCCATGCTGATGTTGCGGATGTTGTTCAGCTCGCTAAATATGCTCAACTGCGAGAACTTTGTTATGCCCGTTAGGAACACAAAGCGCAGGTATGGCTCACTGTCCTTCAGCGGACTATAGAAATTGCGCATAACATTGCGTAGCACGGGTAGGTTTTCTTCCTCATGCATAACATCAAGCAGTGGTGCGTCATACTCATCGATGAGCACAACAACCTGCTTGCCGGTCTTCTGGTAGACTTCGCTTATGAGATTCTTGAGTCTGATATTGGGATCCATGGAATCGGCGCTTATTCCAAAACGACTCTCATTGTCGTTTAATATATCAAGCAAATATCTCTCAAGTTGCGCCTTCTCCATATGCTTTCCACTTGCCATACTGAAGTGAAGCACGGGATATTCCGTCCATTCCTTCTCAAGCCGCGAGATGGCAAGACCCTCAAAAAGTTCCTTCTTGCCCTCGAAATAGCTTTGCAATGTGGAAACGAACAATGACTTTCCGAACCGCCGTGGGCGGCTTAGAAAGAAGTAAGTACCATTGGTATGTGTCATATTGTACACATACTCTGTCTTGTCTATATACAGTTTGTCTTCCTTGAGTATCCGCTCGAATGTCTGTATGCCTAAAGGATAAAGTTTCAGTGCCATAGTCGTGAGTGTTTACTTTTACAATGCAAACTTACACAAAATTTTCGAGATTGCCAAAACAGCGAAAATCTTAATATCAATCAAGCCGCGAAACATTGCCGATATGCCTAATTCTGAGTAACTTTGCAGCGACAAAGAATGATGCGAACAATTAATTTCAGTAAACAAACACAGATACAATATTTTTATGATAAAAGCACTGTTTTTTGATGTTGACGGCACGCTCGTCAGTTTCAATACCCACCATATACCTGAGTCAACATGCGAAGCCCTGCGCCAGGCACGCGCTGCTGGCGTGAGGATATTCACCGCCACGGGCCGGCCGTGCCAGTTGCTCAACAACATACCAGAGGTGGAACCGCTAATGGACGGCTACATTCTCGCCACTGGCGCCCTTTGTCTCTACGGCGACCACGTTGTGCGCGAAGACCTCATACCGCGCAATGAGGCCATTGCCATGGTTGACTTCTGCCGCGAGCGCGGGCTGTCGGCTGTTGTCGTGGGCAAGGAGGACATACAGATTGTAAACCGCGACGAGAAATTCGAGAATATCTTCCGCAACATGCTCAACGTTACCTACAACAAGTTCGACGTGCCTGTGGAGGAAGTAATCAACCAGGGCATACTGCAAATCACGCCGTTCCTGACCGAGGAGGAAGAGAAGCACATCCTGCCAAAGATGAAGGGATGCATATCGTCGCGCTGGTATCCGGCGTTCTGCGACGTCACGGCGGCGACAGCCGACAAAGCCAACGGCATACGCGCCATCGCCGACTACATGGGCATCGACATCAGCGAGACAATGGCGTTCGGCGACGGCGGCAACGACATGTCGATGCTGCGGGCTGCCGGAACAGGCGTGGCTATGGGCAACGCCATCGACGCGGTGAAGACGCATGCTGACTACGTGACAACAAGCGTCGATGACGACGGCATTGCTAACGCGCTGCGCCATTTCGGGATAACACACTGATTTCAAACTTGAATTGTATTCGGATAGTCGGCATTATGGGAAGAAAGGATTGTCAATAAAGGATATTCATTTTTCCTAACATCGTCCTCACTCGCCTAATGGCGAGTGAGGACGGGTCTAAGGAACACGGATTGCACTGAGTCTCACTGATTTGTCATTCACGGATTTCCTTAGACATTATATTTTGGATTTATTGCGCCTACGGCGCGGATTTTTAAGGATTTTTGCGAGCACTTTGTGCTCGCTTTTTTTGAATAATAGCTATCTTTGCCTATTGATTAATCCATTACTACAATCACTCAATAACTACAAATCACTATGTTAATATACGAAGACCTAACTTATAAAATCAGAAAAGCCATATTTAATGTGTATAATTTCTGGGGACCGGGATTATACGAGGAAATTTATGAGAAATCATTGATAATAGAACTTGAGTCTTTAGGGCTAAAAGTGGAGAGTCAGAAAAGCATACCAGTTAATTATAGAGGAAAGAAAATTGAGTGTGATTATCGGCTTGACTTGTTGGTCGAAGATAAAATTATCTTGGAGCTGAAAGCTGTTGATGAGTTGAAAGCTATACATAAAAAACAACTTTTCACTTATCTAAAAATCACAGACAAACGTCTTGGCTTGCTCATTAATTTCAATACCAACGACATAATGCACAGTATTGTACGCATAGCAAACTAAAGGCGAGCACTCTGTGCTCACCAAAATCCTTTAAAATCCGCGCCGTAGGCGCAAAAATCAAATAGCAGGTCAAAGGAAATCCGTGAAAAGACAGATCCGTTGCATTCGTGTTATCCGTGTTCCTTTGACCTGTTTGCACTCGCCTTCAGGCGAGCGCAAACAGCATTTTCTTGAACATGTGTCCGTCATAGACAATCTTCCCATAATGCCGATTATCGCCACTTCTTTTATTTTCCTCCCCCGCTCTTCACATCATCATTCTCGATGGTCTTCTGTGCCTTCTTCACGCCCGACGACAGTTCGCCGATGCGCAGGCTGACGGTGAGTCCCCAGCGCGTGTTGTCCCACCAGCTGTCCTGCACGATGTGGAAGTTGGCGGCATTCACCGTGTTTTTGTTATGGCGGCTCTTGCGGAAGAGGTCGTTGGCGAATGCCGAGAAGGTGAGGCGGTTCTTGAGCATTGACTTTTGGGCGCGGATTTGGTAGTACCAGTTGCCGTCGGTGTTGGACTGCAGTGATGGGTTTGATGTCCAGATGTTAAATCCGGCACTGATGTTCCAGTCCTTCGGCAGCGTCTGTTGGATGCTTGTGTAGTTGCTGAAGTACCAGCCATAGTTGTGAAGCGACTGGCGGTCGTTGTAGTCGGAGTAGTCAACCCAGAAGTTGCAGTAGAGCTTTGTCTGCTTGAATATGTTCCAGCTGAAGTAGCCCGAGAGGTAAGTCATCTGCGTCTTGCCGATGTTCTTGTAGGTTGAATAGTTCACCATCTTGCCTGTCGGGTTCTTCACTCCCTTGATGTCGTTGTCGTTGACAAGCTGCATCACATGCTCCACGCTGTTGTTGGTGAAACGGTGGCCGAGAGTCCAGCTTGTGGAGAGTTTCGAGCCAAAGTAGTTGTAGGTGAACGAGAACTGATGGGACTTCTCGCTCTTCAAGTCGGGATTGCCCTGCGACAGATAAGTTGGATTTGTCTGGTCGAGATACGGGTTGAGCGACCAGATGCCAGGGCGCCAGATGCGCATGTTGTAGCCCAGGCGCAGACTTTGCTCGTCACTAATCTTGTAGCCAAGGCTTGCCGACGGCACGAGGTCGTCGAAGCGTGCTGAGAAGTTCTCGCCTGCCCCGAGCATGTATTTCATGCGCTGCTCGGTGTGCTCGTAG
Organism: Prevotella sp.; assembly: GCA_050875085.1. Taxonomy (GTDB): domain Bacteria; phylum Bacteroidota; class Bacteroidia; order Bacteroidales; family Bacteroidaceae; genus Prevotella. The sequence continues at coordinate 18,077 of JBNMLZ010000024.1, forward strand.
CGCACGCCGAGGCGGGCGGTCAACTTCTGCCATGACAGTCCGTAGCCAAGGTATGCGGCGATGATGTCCTGCAGGTGGCGGTAGTGTGAGCTGTTGTCGGTGTCGAACTCATAGTCCTCGGTTCCGCTCGGACGCACGTAGCGGTCGCCGAGTGCGCGGTTGTTGCGCATGATGTATTTCACGCCAGTCTCAAGGGTGTGTTTCCACTTGCACGAGTCGTAGGGAATACCAGCCTTGCCGAACGGCGTGGTGAAGTCAATCTGGAACGTGTTCTCCATGCCCCGCTCATTGGTGCGGCTGCGCTGGTCGCGCATACGGGCAATGAAGTCGGCCCACTCGTCGGTTGACTTGCGGTCGATGTAGTTGGTGTATTCGTCAGACATACTGCGGTTTGAGCTAAGGCGGTAGGAGAACGTGAGCAGACGGTCCTTCACATGTGCGAACGAGCGTTGGTAGTCGAAGCTTCCTGTTATGTAATAAGGACTGCCCTTGCTGTGTGATGTCTGACCGAACGAGTAAAGCGACGTTCCGTCAAGCGGACTCACGGCCTCTGTCGTGCCCATGCTGTGCCCAGGGTTGCGCGATGCCCACAAGCCGAAGCCTGCCGTGACAAGCCGCAGGGTGTCCACCTCGTAGCTCGCCTCGATGTTGGCAGAGTGCGACCCGTTGGTGTATTTGTCTTCGGTGTAGGATGAAGAGTTGTATGCCGACGGCGTGGTAGGGTCACCAGTGAATGTGTTTTCCACCTTGGCATAACTTTTAGGCGAATCGTAGTAGTCGTAGGAATAGTTGGTGCTCACGGTAAGCTTGCCCTTCTTGACGGTTCCATACAGCGAGGCTCCGGCTCCCGTCTTGTAGTAGCTGCCGCTCATGGTGACGGTGTAGCCCTCAATGCCCTTGCCCACGGTGACGATGTTGAGGATTCCGCTCACGCCCTCGGCATCGTATTTCGGGCCGGGATTGGTAATCACCTCGATGCGCTTTATCGACGATGCCGGCATACTCTTGAGCACCTCCTTGGGGTTGTTCGACATCATGTTGTTGGGGCGTCCGTTGACGTATACCTTGAAACTCGTGCTGCCGTTCACCTTGATGGTCTCATCGGCATCCACCGTCACCAACGGCACTTTGCGGAGCATCTCCAAAATGTTGTTGGTCTTCGAGTCGGGGTCTTCCTCGATGTTGTATTCTATCTTGTCAATGTCGGCCTTGACGAGCGGCTTCTGCGCCACCACCTCAACGCCCTTCAACTCCTGCGAGTTGTCGGAGGCAAGCAAGGAGCCGAGGTCGGCCGACGGCTTTCCGTCTGTCAAAGTAAACTCGCGCACTATAGGTTGTCTGCCCATGGCACTGACCGTGAGCACATAGTCGCCAGCCGACTTCAGCGTTATGCTGAAAGCGCCATCCTTGTCGGTTGCCGCCATGCCGACAACCTTCTGTGGCTCCTGCCTCATGGCTACACGCACGGTGGCGTAGATTTCACCCTCGCCACTTATGGAGTCCTTAACAGCGCCTTTTACCTGAAATGGGGATGTGTTTTTCTTGCCCTGCACCTCTATAGTCTTGCTGACGGATGCTGTACCCGAAGGCGTTGCAGCCTGCACAGCAGTACTTGCCAAACTGAGTGAAAGACATGTCAATGCAATTACTTTCATATACTGATTTTGTTTTACTGTTTACTTTTTGACCGAAACAACGCCGCAAAAGTAGCATTGTTTTTTTTATAACGAATAATGATGCCATTTATACATGGACATTAACTCACGTTAACACTTAACGGAACGGCGGCCTCCTGTCCGCCGCAGCAATTGGCTGCTACTAATATTTCCGCCTTGTTGCTACGGAGGCCGGAGACCTCCGCTACGGAGAAAACATCAGTTTATTGGTCATTGGTCGGCTTTTTTGTGTAATTTTGCACCAACATTATAAAGTAAACAAAAAAATGGAAAATCTTGAAGTGATGGTGATACTGTTCATCATCGTCGTCTTGGGCTACGTGCTCTGCAAGCTTGGCTACATGGGAGCCAAGTTCGACCAAAAACTGTCGTCAATCGTCATCGACATAACCTGCCCGTCGCTCATCCTCTCGTCGGTCATGGGTTCGGATATGCCCGACCGCACACTCATCCTGCCCCTGTTGGGCATCGGATTCCTCACATATTTCATCCTGCTCATATTCGGCTTCTGGGTGCCGCGGCTCATCACCAAGAACCGCGACGACCAGGGAATGATAGGCTTCGCGCTGATGTTCGCCAACGTCGGGTTCATCGGCTACCCTATCGTGTCGTCAATATTCGGACCTAAAGCCATCTTTTATGCCGCGTTGCTCAACATGCCCAACACCTTCTTCATATTCACAGCCGGCGTGATGCTCGTCAAGGGCGAGTACAGCATAAAGAGCCTCAACCCCAAGGTGCTGTTCTCCCCGGCAATGATAGCCGCCTTCGCCGCCGCGCTCATCGTGGCGCTCAACGTGCACACGCCTGACATCATTGCCCGCCCTGTGACAATGGTGGGCAATATTACGGTTCCGGCGGCACTGATGATCATCGGTTCGTCGATGGCACGACTGCCGCTAAAGGAAATCATCGGCTCACCTGTGGTTTATGTGTCGTCGTTCGTCAGACTTGCTGTTGTTCCATTGGCAGTGTATTTTCTGTTCAAGGCGTGTGGCGTGAGCGACGTGATAAACAACATAAACACCGTTGTCATAGCAATGCCGGTGGCATCGTTCGGCACGATGTTCTGCATGAAGTACGGACGCAACCCATCGCTGATGACCGAAATGACGTTCATCACCACCGTCGGGTCGATACTGACAATACCGCTTATAACAATGCTGTTCAAATAAATGGGATAGGAGACGTGGAGTTAACCCTTTTTTGTATTATTTTGATATAAAACATGGCGAAAGTGAAAAAAAATGTGTAAGTTTGCAGTATTATTAGTAACCATATAAAAACAATACAATACATCTAAGATGGATATTACCGAAAGATTCTTGAACTATACCAAGTTCGACACTCAGTCGAGCGAGGAGTCAACAACAGTGCCGAGCACATCCAAACAACTCGTTTTCGCACGCTATCTCAAGGAAGAACTTGAGCGCGAGGGACTCGACGATGTGGAGATGGACGAGCAAGGCTACATCTACGCCACACTGAAAGCCAACACAAAGAAGGACATCCCGACCATTGGATTCATCTCACACTACGATACATCTCCCGACTGCAGCGGCGCCAACATCAAGCCACGCATCGTGAAAAACTACGACGGCGGCGACATCGTGCTCTCCGAGGGCATCGTGTCAAGCCCGAAGAAGTTCCCGGAGCTGAAGGCACACGTCGGCGAGGACATCATCGTCACCGACGGCACGACACTCCTCGGCGCCGACGACAAGGCTGGCATCGCCGAGATTGTGCAGGCCATGTGCTGGCTGCGCGACCACGACGAGGTGAAGCACGGCGACATCCGAGTGGCTTTCAACCCCGACGAGGAGATTGGCATGGGTGCCCATCACTTTGATGTCGAGAAGTTCGGCTGCCAATGGGCTTACACCATGGACGGCGGCGACCTCGGCGAGCTTGAGTACGAGAACTTCAACGCTGCCGGAGCAAAGGTGCGCATCAAGGGCGTGAGCGTCCACACTGGATATGCCAAGGGCAAGATGGTAAACGCATCGCGACTTGCCGTTGAGTTTGCCGACATGATACCTGCCTCTGAGACTCCCGAGGAGACTGAGGGCTACCAGGGCTTCTACCACCTGCTCGGCATCACTTCATGCTGCGAAAGCGCCACTCTGTCGTACATCATCCGCGACCACGACCGCGACAAGTTCGAGGACCGCAAGGACTTCATCGAGGACTGCGTGAAGAAGATGAACGAAAAGTACGGCGAGGGAACTGTCAGCGTGGAGCTCAAGGACCAGTACTACAACATGAAGGAGAAAATCGACCCCAACATGCACGTCATCGACATCGTGCTCAAGGCGATGCAGGACTGCAACGTGGCTCCCAAGGTGCAGCCTATCCGTGGCGGCACGGACGGCGCACAGCTCTCGTTCAAGGGTCTACCATGCCCGAATATCTTCGCCGGAGGCTGCAACTTCCATGGCCCTCACGAGTTCGTGAGCATACAGGTGATGGAAAAAGCCATGCAGGTGGTGATAAAGATTTGCGAGATCACGGCGCACTTCAATGACTAATAGACAAGCACATTTAATAATCTACTGGAGGTCGGGTGGAAAACCACTCGGCCTCCTATCATTTCAGAAAAACACAACAAACATCATTCAAACATCAAAAGTATGTCAGAAGTTCCAACCCTAATCAACGACCTCGCGCTCATACTTATCGTCGCGGGTGCCGTCACACTGCTCTTCAAGAAGCTCAAGCAGCCGCTTGTGCTCGGCTATGTGGTGGCTGGATTCATTGTCAGTCCCCACATGCCCTACACCATGTCAGTAATCGACAACACCGACATAAAGACATGGGCAGACATCGGCGTGATGTTCCTCCTGTTCTCTCTTGGACTTGACTTCTCGTTCAAGAAGATAATAAAGATGGGCATAACGCCAGTAATAACCACATTCACCATCATCTTCGCCATGATGACACTCGGCATTGTCGTGGGCCACGCCTTCGGCTGGAACCGCATGGACTGCATCTTCCTCGGCGGTATGCTCGCCATGAGCTCCACCACCATTATATACAAGGCGCTGAGCGACATGGGACTGCGGCAACAGAAGTTCGTCGCCCCTGTGATGAGCGTTCTCATCCTTGAGGACGTGCTCGCCATTGTGATGATGGTCATGCTGTCGGCTTTGGCAAGCGGGGCGAGTCCGGACGGCGGCGAGATGATAGGCTCCGTGATAAAGATAGGCTTCTTCCTGGTGCTTTGGTTTGTGGTGGGCATATTCGCCGTGCCACTATTCCTGCGCCTCACACGCAAGCTCATCAACGACGAGACGCTGCTCATTGTAGCCCTCGGACTATGCTGCCTCATGGCTGTGGTGTCTACTAAAGTTGGGTTCAGCTCGGCTTTCGGAGCATTCGTCATGGGTTCTATCCTTGCCGAAACCATCGAGGCCGGCAAAATCGAGAAGCTCGTGGCTCCTGTGAAAGACCTCTTCGGAGCCATATTCTTCGTGTCGGTTGGTATGCTTGTCGACCCGCACATAATCGTGGAGTATGCAGTGCCTATCATTGTGCTCGTGCTTACCATAATTATCGGACAAGCCATATTCGGCACATTCGGTTTCCTGATAGGCGGACAGTCGCTGAAATCCGCCATGCGATGCGGTTTCGCAATGGCACAAATTGGTGAGTTCTCGTTCATCATAGCCTCACTGGGTCTGTCGCTGAAGGTAACTGGTGAGTTCTTGTATCCAGTTGTGGTGGCAGTGTCGGTGATAACGACATTCCTCACGCCCTACATGATACGCGCGTCGGTGCCATGCTATAACATCTTGGAACGCCGGTTGCCAAAGACTTGGATCAGGGCGCTGAACAACATTACGCTCTCCCACCCTTCTTCCGCCCCCAAGGGCAAGTGGCGCAGCCTCATCGCTCAGATGGCACGCATCACGGTGGTGTATTCAATTCTGTCTACAGCCACGATAGCCATTATGTTCTCCTTCTTCCTGCCGTTCATACGCCGCATAATGCCGGGTATGCACTGGTGGGCTAACGGCATCTGCGGAGTGCTCACCATACTGTTCATAGCCCCGTTCCTGCGCGCAATGATGATGAAGAAGAACCACTCCGACGAGTTCCGAGCACTGTGGGGCGAGAGCCGCATGAACCGACTTCCGCTCTTGGTCACCATATTCGTAAGGCTGCTCATCGCGTCGGCATTCGTGTTCTACATCTGCAACTACCTGACACGCTTCACCAACGCCCTCATGCTCACAATAGCCATCGCCATCGTGTTTGCCATGATTCTGTCGCGCCGACTCAAGAAGCAGAGCATTCTCATGGAACGGCTCTTCGTGCAGAACTTGCGCTCGCGCGACATTGAGCAACAGGTGCTCGGACTGAAGAAGCCTCTATATGAGGGACACCTGCTCGACCGCGATATCCACATATCCGACATCGACGTGCCAGAGAACTCCACATGGGCAGGACAGTGTCTCGCCGACTTGCGGCTGCGCAACCGTTTCGGCGTGCATGTGAGCAGCATCCTGCGCGGCCACCAGCGCATCAACATCCCAGGCGGTGACTGCATCATCTTCCCTGGCGACCGCCTGCAAGTAATCGGCAGCGACTCACAGCTGTCCGCCATACAAGCCGCCATCGAGAGCAACATAGTGCCCGAAGACCCCGACATAGAGAAACGCGAGATGCAACTCTCGCAGATTGTCATCGACCGCCACTCGCCTTTTGTAGGCAAGACACTGCCCGAAACTGGCATTCGCGACCACTTCAACTGCATGGTTGTAGGACGCGAGGAGGGCAAGGAGAACCTGTCGATGGTCAACACCACCTACCGTCTGAAACTTGGCGACATAATATGGATTGTGGGTGAGGAAGAGGCTCTCGAACGCTTGCAAGATGCCAACAAGGGAAAATAATACGCCCAAAATTTTGCTCTTCATTCTATTTATCGTAACTTTGCATATTGCAGTACTCTCATTATGCAATAATACACAATAAAAATATAAAAACACAATACACAAATGCCAGAAATATCAGTACGCGGACTCGAAATGCCCGAATCGCCAATTCGCAAGTTGGCTCCATTGGCTGTTGCTGCCAAGAAACGAGGCGTGAAAGTCTACCATCTCAATATCGGCCAGCCTGACCTGCCTACACCACAGGTGGGACTCGACGCCTTGAAGCACATCGACCGCAAGATTCTCGAATACTCGCCGTCGCAAGGCTACCAGTCATACCGCGAGAAACTCACGGGCTACTACAAACGGTTCAACATAAATGTTACCGCTGATGACATCATCATCACGTCGGGCGGCTCGGAGGCTGTGCTCTTCGCCTTCATGTCGTGCCTCAACCCGGGTGACGAAATCATCATACCAGAGCCTGCCTACGCCAACTACATGGCGTTCGCAATATCTGCCGGCGCAAAAATCCGCACCATCGCCACTACCATCGAGGAAGGCTTCTCACTGCCGAAGGTGGAGAAGTTTGAGGAACTGATTAATGAGCACACACGTGCCATTCTCATTTGCAATCCTAACAACCCGACGGGCTATCTATACACACGCCGCGAGATGAACCAGATACGCGACCTCGTGAAGAAATACGACCTCTACCTCTTCTCCGACGAGGTCTACCGCGAATATATCTACACCGGTTCGCCATACATCTCGGCTTGCCATCTTGAGGGCATCGAGCAGAACGTCATACTCATCGACTCTGTGTCGAAACGCTATAGCGAGTGCGGCATCCGTATCGGTGCGCTCATAACAAAGAACGCCGAAGTGCGCGCCGCCGTTATGAAGCTGTGCCAGGCACGCCTCTCGCCTCCTCTGCTCGGACAGATTGTAGCCGAGGCCTCGCTCGACGCACCCGAGGAGTACTACCGCGACGTGTACGAGGAGTATGTGGAGCGCCGCAAGTGCCTCATCGACGGACTCAACCGCATTCCGGGCGTATACTCGCCAATACCTATGGGAGCTTTCTACACCGTGGCAAAGCTGCCTGTTGACGACAGCGAGAAGTTCTGCCGCTGGTGTCTTGAGGAGTTCTCGTATGAGGGTGAGACCGTGATGATGGCGCCAGCCGCCGGATTCTACACCACACCAGGCGTGGGACGCAACCAGGTGCGCATTGCCTACGTGCTGAAGAAGGAAGACCTCGAACGCGCTCTCGTCGTACTGCGCAAGGCGCTTGAGGCTTATCCGGGACGAGTGATGGACAACGATTAATACAAGAACAGCCCCATCCCCTTGCCCCTCCCAGGTTGGTGAGGGCAAGGGGATGGGGCTTTTTATATTTTACAAATCATGAATTTTCCCTTATTTATTGCCCGACGCATCTATTCCGACCATACCGACGACCGGCAGAAAGTGTCAAAGCCTGCCATACGCATTGCAACGGCTGGCGTGGCAATCGGACTGGCGGTGATGATTATCAGCGTGTGCGTGGTGCTCGGCTTCAAGCATACCATACGCGACAAGGTGGTGGGATTTGGCAGTCACATACAGGTGGCTAATTTCTACACGCTTCAGTCGTCTGCCACTGACCAACCAGTGGAAATGGGCGACTCGATGATGCAGGTGCTCAGCAAGACATACGGAGTGAAACACGTGCAGCGCTTCGCCATGAAGCAGGGCATACTGAAGACCGACAACGACTTCCTGGGTGTTATGCTGAAGGGTGTAGGTCCCGAATACGACACCACGTTCATTCACCAGAACATGGTGAGCGGATCCATACCAAGGTTCTCCGACACGTCAAGCACCAACCGCATCCTCATATCACAGACCATGGCATCGAAGCTGCGCGTGAAGAGTGGCGACCGTATATTTGCCTACTTCATAGGCGACGGCACTGTGCGCGCAAGAAAGTTCACCATACAGGGCATCTACCAGACCAACCTGTCGCAATACGACAAGGTGACATGCTTCTGCGACCTCTACACGGCACGCAAGCTTAACGGATGGACCGACGACATGGCATCGGGCGCAGAGATTACTGTAAAGGATTTCTCGCGGTTGCAGGAAACAGCCGACGTGATTATCAACCGCGTCAACCGCACATCCGACCGCTACGGCAACACTTACTCGTCAAAGACCATACGTGAGCTTTCGCCACAGATATTCTCCTGGCTCGACCTGCTTGACCTCAATGTGTGGATAATACTCGCGATAATGACCGCCGTGGCAGTAGTGACGATGATAAGCGGACTGCTCATCATCATCCTCGAACGCACCACAATGATTGGCATACTGAAAGCGCTCGGAGCACGCAACTCCACCGTAAGGCACACGTTCCTTTGGTTTGCAGCCTTCATCATTGGAAAGGGACTGCTCATCGGCGACGTGATAGCCATAGCACTGATTTACCTTCAAAAGACGACAGGACTCGTGAAACTCGATGCCGCAACCTACTATGTGGATACCGTTCCTGTAGAGGTGAACTGGCTGCTCATCATTGCGCTCAACGTGGCAACACTGCTCATCGCAATGTTCGTGCTCATCGCCCCAAGCTACCTCATCTCACGCATACACCCTGCAAAATCAATGCGCTACGAGTAAAAAACAATACGCTACGAGTAAAAAAATAATGGATAATCCCTTGTTGTTAATGATTTGAAGTTTTCATTAACAACAAGGGATTATCCATTAAAATTAAGGAGTTGTGCCTAATTAATTTATATAGACCGCCGACCCCGGTTCTATTTATAAAGATATCTCTTGATACTCTTCTTTGGTGTCTTCTCGAACTCTTCCTTCACAATCTCTATTGCCGACAAACGGCAGTAAGGTGGCTGTGTGGCGTTGAGTTCCTGACGGTTCTGCTCCATGATTTTCTCAAGGTCAGAGTCGTTGAGTCGCATTGTGGCAGCCTCGTCGAAGTCGGGATGAACGAGACCTACAAGCTTCTCGCCACGCTGAACAACCACACACTCATTGACCATTGTCAGCGAGTTGAGTTTGTCCTCTATCTCCTCGGGATAGATGTTCTGGCCAGATGCGCCAAGGAGCATGTTCTTTGAGCGTCCCTTGATATACACGTTGCCTTCGCTGTCCATCAGTCCGAGGTCACCCGTGTGATACCAGCCTTCGGCATCAATAGTCTGTGCCGTGGCCTCCTCGTTCTTGTAGTAGCCGAGCATCACGTTAAGGCCGCGTGCGAGTATTTCGCCCGGCACGTTCTCAGGGTCTTTGGAGTCGATTTTCACCTCCATGTGCACGACCGGCTTGCCGCATGAGCCTGGGGCAAACTCCTTGTAGTCGGCGTAGCAGATGATTGGCGCGCACTCCGTAGCGCCATATCCCACCGTATAAGGGAAGTCGATGCGCTTGAGGAACTGCTCCACCTCCTGGTTGAAGGCAGC
>JBNMLZ010000025.1:0-26078 GCA_050875085.1 Prevotella sp.
AAAAACTGTAACTTTGAAATATGAAAATATTGTTTTTTTCTTTGATATTGTCACTCTGTGGCGTTGCCAGTGCCAGTGCCGACAATGGGTGGCGTGTAGTCAAGTCGCAACCTCAGGTTAACTTCCGTCATGTCATTCCGCCGGGCAACTACAGTGGCATAACCCGCCTTCACGACGATGTGTATGCCATGGTGAGCGACAAGAGCGATTCGGCGCTCTACTTCAACGTTAGGCTTTACATCAGCAAGCAGACTGGTGAGCTGCTTCAGGCTGAATGGCTTGGCGGCAAGGGCAAGGCTGGCTTGAAGGGACTCGACAACGAGGCCATCACACAGGTGTCTGACAGTTCCGTTGTGATTGCGAGTGAGGGCAAGTGCCGACTGAAGGAGTATTTGCTCAACGATGCCGATGAAACCAACAACATGTGGGCTTGGTCGATGTCTGCCACTGAGTTCTACGACAACTACAATTTCGAGTCGGCTGCCTACGACAGCGCAAACCATCGTCTGTGGACCATCAACGAGAGTACCATGCGGCGCGACGGCAAACCCGCTACCACACAAGACCCTCACCAGAATGTGCTTCGTCTCTTGTCGTTCGACAGGACCGACCATACCAAGCAACCCACGGCCTACCTCTACAAGATGGACATGCCCACCACGATGAAGACCGCCCAGACTTATGTTATGGGCGTTAGTGAGCTTTGCGTTCTGCCCGACGGCAAGCTGCTTGTGCTGGAGCGCGAGGCTTTCATCCCCAAGGTGAAGATTGGCTCGTTCTGCAACTGCAAGCTGTATGTTGTCGATCCTTCCACCTTCGTGCCTTACGCCATTGACAAGCCTGTTGAGGCTGGTGCACCATACGTAGAGAAGCGTCTTCTCACGTCGTGGCGCACGTCACTCTCGCTGTTGAACCAGTCGTGGGCCAACTATGAGGGCATGTGCCTCGGCCCGCAACTGGAGAATGGCGATCAGGTGGTTGTGCTTGTAAGCGACTCGCAGGATGGCTATGCTGGCGTGTTGCGCGACTGGTTTAAGACGATAGTTATCTCCAACAAATGAAATTATGCCGGTATCATTATACATTAAGAATATGGTGTGCGACCGCTGCAAGGCGGCGGTGCGCAGCGTCTTTGAGCATGAGGGCATAGAGCCTTTGAGTGTTGACTTGGGCATCGTGGAAGTGGCTGAGCCTTTGCCTGGTGACAAGTTGTCGGCTATAAGGCGTGGACTTGAGGCGACAGGTTTTGAGTTGCTTGAGGACAGCCGCAAGCAGACCGTGGAGCGCATAAAGTCACTTGTCATAGAACTGTTGCGCTACACAGGCGACAGCACCGCTCACAACAGCAATATTTCCACGTATCTCGCCGACCGACTGCACTCCGACTACAGTGCTCTCAGCAAGCTTTTCTCTGCCGAGACGGGCATGACGATAGAGAAGTATGTCATAGCGCAGAAGATAGAACTCGTCAAGGAGCTCATCTCCTATGGCGAGCTCTCGCTCACCGAGATTGCCAACCGCTTGAATTATTCAAGCGTGGCTTATCTTAGTGCGCAGTTCAAGAATGTTGTGGGCGTTACGCCTTCGCAATACAAGGCGAAGGGAATGGGGGAGAGAAAGCCCCTTGACAATGTATAATAGAATGTATAATAGAAGGAGGGTTTGACATTTTTGCCAAACCCTCCTATGTTCAGTATAGGTAATAATTATTACCCTTTTTATTCGTCTTTTTTACATCACTCCGTCTGCGCGCAGTTTCTGCTGCCATTTCCATGCAGAGCGCAGCACGTCGTCGAGGTTTGCCTCAGCCTTCCAGCCGAGCACCTTGTTGGCTTTCTCCACGTTGCCGTAGATTTCCTCGATGTCGCCCTCGCGGCGCGGACCGAACTTCCAGTTGAGCTTCACGCCGGTAGCCTTCTCGAAAGTGGTGACGATTTCGAGGGTTGAGTTGCCCTTGCCTGTGCCGATGTTGAAGAACTCAAGCGGCTCGGTCTCCTGGTCGAGCACGCGAGCCATTGCAGCCACGTGAGCCTTGGCGAGGTCAACCACGTAGATGTAGTCGCGGATGCAGGTGCCGTCGGGTGTGTTGTAGTCGTTGCCGAAGATGGTGAGCTGCTTGCGGATGCCCATGGCTGTCTGTGTAACGTAAGGGATGAGGTTGTTTGGCACGCCGTTAGGCAACTCGCCGATTTCTGCTGACGGGTGGGCGCCAATCGGGTTGAAGTAGCGCAGCACGATGCTCTTGATGTTGGCGCCTGAGTGTATGTAGTCGGTGATGATCTGCTCGTTTATCTCCTTTGTGTTGCCGTAGGGCGATGTTGCTTTCTGGTGAGGGCAGTCCTCCTTTACAGGCAGGTTCTCCAGTTTCGGCTGGCCGTAGACGGTGCAGCTTGACGAGAAGATGATGCCCTTGACGTTGTATTTTGGCATAAGCTCAAGAAGGTTCACGAGCGACACGATATTGTTGCGGTAGTAGAGCAGCGGCTTCTGCACGCTCTCGCCCACGGCCTTTGATGCGGCGAAGTGGATGATGCCCTCTATCTCGGGATATTTTGCGAACACGGCCTCTGTTGCGTCCTTGTCGCGCAGGTCGACATTCTCGAAAGCCGGGCGCACGCCGGTGATTTTCTCGATACCGTCGAGTACTTCAATTTTAGAGTTTGAAAGGTTGTCAACGATTACTACCTTGTAGCCAGCCTCGATAAGCTCTACGGTAGTGTGCGAACCGATGAATCCGGTACCGCCTGTTACTAAGATTGTTTGTTTCATTTGTGTTACTTATTAGTTGTTACTACTATCTTTTTCTTTATTTCATGAACAGGGCCTTCAACCCGTTGTCAACGCCGCTGAATCCCATGAAGGCGAGCGACAGCAGACCTGCCGTTATGAGCACGATGCTCATGCCGCGCATACCCTTCGGCACGTTGGTCATGGCGAGTTGCTCGCGCAGTCCAGCAAACACCACAAGTGCCAGCGCGAAGCCCAAGGCTGTCGAGAAGGCATACACGACGCTCTCTACAAGCGAGAACTGCTTCTGGATTACGAGTATCGCCACGCCAAGCACGGCACAGTTGGTTGTGATGAGCGGCAGGAATATGCCGAGCGCCTGGTAGAGGGCGGGTGAAATCTTCTTGAGGATTATCTCGACCATCTGCACCAACGCGGCTATGACGAGGATGAACGAGATGGTTTGCAGATACTCTATGTGCATCGGCACAAGCACGTATTCCTGCAACAGGAAGGTGACGATGGTGGCAAGCGTCAGCACGAACGCCACTGCCGCTCCCATGCCGAGGGCTGTGTCGACTTTCTTCGACACGCCGAGGAACGGACAGATGCCGAGGAACTGCGACAACACGATGTTGTTGACGAATATCGCGGATATGAAAATAAGGATGTATTCCATTGCTTTTGGGTTTTATGGCGGCGGACGGGAGTCCGCCGTTCCGGGTTATTTCTTTAGGCGGTTTACTATTGCGATGAGGTAGCCAAGGGTGATGAACGCTCCCGGGGGCAGAATGAACAGCAGCACGTTGCAGGTCTCGGGCAACAGTGTCACGCCGAATATTGAGCCTGCACCGATAAGCTCACGCACGGCACCGAGCAGTGTCAGCGCCACGGTGAATCCGAATCCTATGCCTACGCCGTCGCAGATGCTTGCCAGTGGGTTGTTCTTGCAGGCGAACGCCTCGGCGCGTCCGAGGATGATGCAGTTCACCACGATGAGCGGTATGTATATGCCGAGCGACTTGTTGATGGCGGGCAGGTAGGCCTCCATGAGCATTTGCAGGGTCGACACAAATGCCGCTATCACAACCACGAACACCGGTATGCGCACCATGTCGGGCACGAGGTTCTTGATGAGCGAGATTGCGAAGTTGCTGCATATGAGCACAAACATCGTTGCCAAGCCCATCGACATGCCGTTTATTGCCGACGTTGTTGTGGCGAGCGTCGGACACATTCCGAGGAGAAGCACAAATGTCGGGTTCTCCTTGATGATGCCGTTGGTTATTGTTTTTATATAGTTCATGTTGATTTTAGATGTTAGGGGATTTTTTATCGGCGGACGGGAGTCCGCCGTTCCGGTTTGTATGTTAGAAGAGTTCTTTATCGGCGGACGGGAGTCCGCCGTTCCGGTTATTGCGGCAGACGGGAGTCCGCCGTTCCGGTTATTGCGGCAGACGGGAGTCTGCCGTTCCGGTTATTGCGGCAGACGGGAGTCCGCCGTTCCGATTATTGCGGCGGACGGGAGTCCGCCGTTCCGTCAGTTCACCTCGCTTGCCTGTTTCACGGCTTTGAGGAAAGCCCTCGACGTGATGGTTGATGCTGTTATGGCGTCGATGTCGCCTCCGTCCTTCGACACGGTGAAGTTGCCTTTCTGCGGGTTCTTGCCTATGATGCAGCCCTTGCCGTCCTTCTGGAACCAGTCGGCTGCCTTGATGCCGAGTCCCGGCGTCTCTGATGTCTGGCGGATGGCGTAGCCCAGCACGTTGCCTTCCTTGTCGAAGCCCACGAGCACCGTCAGGTCGCCGCCGAATCCCATTGATGTGCTCTCAACCGCCTTGCCGATGGGCGCGCTTTTCTTGTCGGCCACGTAGTGCACGATGAACGTGCAGTCCTTGCCGTCGAATGTCTTGTGCACGGTCTTCACGTCGGTTTCCTTCACCTCGCCGCCTCCCATCACCTTGCTGATGTCGGCAGCGAGCGACCGCTGCTGCTCGGCGAGCTTCGGTGCCTCTGTTATGTGGTGCACCCAGGCGAGCAGTCCGCCTGTTATCAGAGCCACACAGGTGAGCACAATCACCATGTTGGGCAATGTAGATTTCAGTTTCTTCATTTCTTCGTTACCTCCCCGTATCGTTTAGGTTTGCAATAGTTGTTGATGAGCGGCGTGAAGGCGTTCATTATGAGAATGGCGAACGACATGCCCTCGGGGTATGCTCCCCAGTTGCGTATCACGATGGTCAGCAGGCCGATGGCTGTGCCGTAGATAAGCTGTCCGCGCCGGGTCATCGGCGATGTGGTGTAGTCGGTTGCCATGAATATGGCGCCGAGCATCATGCCGCCTGTCAGTACCACCGACAGAGGGTTGGCGTATATCGGGTTGCAGATGTGCAGCACGGCTGCAAACACGAATGCCGAGCCGATGATGCTCACTGGTATGTGCCACGTGATGATTTTCTTCCACAGCATGAACGCCAGGCCCAATATCAGTGCAAGGGCACACACCTCGCCTATGGTTCCTGCGCCACCGTTGATGTTGTTGCCGAGCAGCAGGTGGAGTGAGCTTGGCATGGAGTCGAGCACCGAGGCGTCGCCAGTGGTGATGGCTCGCTTCATGATGCTCAGCGGCGTGGCTCCTGTAGTGGCGTCGGTGTAGCTCATCTGCTGGCCAGCCACTGGCCACGACGTCATCTGCACAGGAAAGCTCACGAGCAGCACGCAGCGGCCCACGAGTGCCGGGTTGAAGAGGTTGCAGCCCAGGCCGCCGAACGTCATCTTGCCTATGCCGATGGCTATCAGCGCGCCAATGATGATTATCCATACGGGCAGGTTGCTCGGCAGGTTCATGCCGAGCAGCAGTCCGGTGATTATGGCTGAGCCGTCGCCCAGTGTTGACTCGCGGTGGAGCATGAACTTGGTGATTGCCCATTCAAAGAACATACATGCCGCCACACTCGACAGGCACACTATCACAGAGCCTATGCCGAAGTAGAAAAACGACACCAGCAGGGCTGGCATGAGGGCGAATATCACGCCATACATGTTGCGCTTGGTGCAGTCGCCGCCGTGGATGTGGGGCGAGAGGGATACTATCAGATTTGACATCTATGTCAATGTTAAGTTTTTAATGTTAAATGTTATGTTTTGTGGGGTGTGCTTATTTCTTGCGCGACTTGATTATTCCCATCACTGTCTGCTTGCCCACTCGTATGTTGTCGAGCAGCGGGCGGTAGGCGGGACACGTGAACTGGCATGAGCCGCACTCTATGCACGACGTTATCATCTCGTCCTCGCACTTGTCCCACATCTTCAGCGATGATGCCGTGGCGAGCAGGTAAGGCTCCAGTCCCATTGGGCACACGTCAACGCACTTGGCGCAGCGCAGGCACGGGCCCGGGTTGTGGCGCCGTGCCTCGCGGCCGCTGAGCACCGTTATGCTGTTGGAGCCTTTCACGATGGGCGCGTCGAGCGACACGAGAGCCTTGCCCATCATCGGACCGCCCGACAGCACCTTGTTGTCGCTCACGGGCAGTCCGCCGCAGGCTTCAATTAGTTGGCTTGCCGGGGTGCCCATGCGCACGAGGAAGTTGCCCGGATGAGCCAGCTCCTTGCCCGTGACGGTGGTGTAGCGCTCAAAGAGCGGCTTGTTCTTCATCACCGCCTCGTACACGGCGAATGTTGTAGCCACGTTCTGCACGATGGCACCCACGTTCACCGGTATGGCTGGAGGCGCAGGCACTTGGCGTCCGATTACCGCGTCGACCAGCTGTTTCTCGCCGCCCTGCGGATAGCGCTGCTGAAGCGGCACCACCTCAATGCGTCTGTCTGCCTCGGTCTTCTCCTGGAACAGGGCGATGGCTTTGGGCTTGTTCGCCTCGATGCCGATGTAGGCGCGTTCCACCTTGGCTGCCTTCATGAGCAGTTCGATGCCAACGAGTATCTCGTCGGCGTGTTCCATCATGAGCCGGTAGTCGGCGGTGATGTAAGGCTCACATTCCACGGCGTTCACGATAAGACATTCCGCCTTTGTGCCCGGTGGCGGGGTAAGCTTGATGAATGTCGGGAATCCTGCGCCGCCCATGCCCGTCACTCCGGCGCGCTTTATGCGGCCTACAATCTCTTCGGGTGTCAGCTCCGGGTGCTTGTCCAGCTTCTCAAGTGTGGTGGAGCGGTCGATTGACTCCTCCCATTCGTCGCCTTCCACATTTATTATGATGGCAGGCTTGCGGTAGCCCGACGCGTCGATGGCGGTGTCAACCTTGAACACCGTTCCCGACACGCTGCTGTATATCGGAGCCGACACGAAGCCGCCAGCCTCGGCTATGAGCGTGCCCACTTTCACGTGGTCGCCCTTGGCTACAACGGGTTTTGCCGGAGCGCCGATGTGCTGCGACAGGGGGAACACAGCCTGCTGGGGCAACTCAGCCACGGTGGTGGCAGAGTCGGCTGTCAGCTTGTTTTCTTCGGGGTGGATGCCTCCTATTCTGAATGTCTTCATTGTTCTTTGTTGATTGGTTGGGTTGGTGTTGCGCCTGCGTTGGCGGCAGGCTGCTTTGGCGCGGGGAAGTTCACGCCCACTATGGCGTGGCGCGGGCACGCCTTCTCGCACTTGCGGCACATGCGGCATTTCGTGGCGTCGATGTAAGCCACGTTGTTCTCAACGCTGATGGCGCCGAAGTTGCACTCCTTCACGCACTTGCCGCAGCCTATGCACGACGCGTCGCAGGCTTTTATGGCGGCAGGACCGCGGTCCTTGTTCACGCAGCCCACATACAGCCGGCGGTCCTTCGGTCCGCGCGGACGCAGTTCGATGATGCCGCGCGGACAAGCCTTGGCACATGCTCCACATGCTGTGCACAGGTCGGGATTGACCTCGGGCAGTCCAGTGGCTTCGTTTATCGTGATGCCGCCGAACGCGCACGCCTCGGTGCAGTCGCCGCAGCCCAGGCAGCCATATCCACATGCCGTCTCGCCCATTCCGCAGATGTTCATCACGCGGCACGTCTGCAGACCCTGGTAGGTGGCTATCTGCTTGCGCTTGGTGCAGTCGCCCTGGCAGCGCACCACCGCGATGCGCGGCACGCCAGCCTCAACGGTCATGCCGAGCACGGCGGCAATCTTCTGCATGGTCTCGCTGCCGCCCACAGGGCACGACAGCCCGTCGATGGAGCCGCTGTCGGCTGCTTTCACGAGGGCGCTTGCCATGCCGGAGCATCCGGCAAAACCACAGCCGCCGCAGTTGGCCTGTGGCAACAATGCCGATACCTCACCCACGCGTGGGTCTTCTTTCACGGCAAACCGTTTTGAGCACACGTAGAGCACTACCGCCGCTATTAGGGCGATGATGCCGAGGACAACGAGTGCCGTAAGGATGTAATTCATAATGATTGCTATTTTTCTTGTTTTTTTTTAGATTTATAATTTTCAGTCAGCCAAGTGTATGGTGAAGTGTCGGTTTACACGCCGGCGCAGCATATATATAATAAGGTAGTAAATGGCTATGGCGCCGATGGCTCCCATGGCAGCTGTCGTGTCGGCGCTGCCGGCATGGTGGATGCCGAGCAGTGTTGCCACGAACACCACGAGCGGCAGCCCGAAGCCAATGAGCACCGCCTGCCGGCCCGTCTTGGCGGCTACCTCCACGTAGACCCTGTCGCCCACCTTGTGGCTGGCTATGCGGTCGTCAACCACTTCTATCTTGAAGTCCTTGCCGTGCCGGGTGTTGCAGCCGGCTTTTGCCTCGCATGAGTCGCACGCCGACGACCTTACCGTGCGCACCTGCGCCCGGTTGCCGTTGATGCTCTCAATCACTCCACAATGGCGTATCTTGTTGTTCATCTTTATTTCAGTTGTTCTTTTGCCGGAATATCATGCCGGATGGTGTCATAATGACCTTTATATATTGCAAAAGTAATATTATTATGTGGTAATGGCAAATAAATTGTTAATAAATTTTTGCTACATTTGTTTGCTCGGTAAATAAAAAAGCGTACATTTGCAATCAAATCTAAAACACATAAGCGAAATGATGAAACCCTCTGAACAGACAACACAGCAAATTGAGCGTTTTCTCAAGAAAATAGCCCAGAAGTTTCCCGCAAACGACGAGACATCCCTTGTAACCGACATTCACGTGCGCGTATCTCAGGAAAGTGGCGAGATGGTGGCATTCGACGACGACGACAAAGAGATTACGCGTTGTGTCGTTGAACAGTGGATTGGCAACAACGACGAGGACTTCTACGACAGTGTGGAGCGCATCCTGCAGACAACAATGAGTTCCTTCTCGGCTCTTATCGACAACCTCGGCATACTCAAGCCATACAGCTTCGTGCTTGAGAACGACGAGAAGGAGACCATCGGCGAGCTTTTCATCGCCGATGACGACACCGTAATCATCGGCAAGGATCTCATGGAAGGACTCGACAGCGACCTCGACTCATTTCTCGACAATCTGCTGAAGGAGTAGGCGGGCTTGCTGAAAGAACAGCAGAATTCTGTTGAAAGAACATCTGAATTCTGTTGAAATAACATCTGAATTCTGTTGAAATAACATCTAAGTTGGCGAAAATTTTTTACAAGTATATTACCATATAATCGTAGGGCTGTTACAAGACCTTTGTAATCACATTACAAAGCAATTGTAACAGCCTTACAATTATACAGTAATCATGTTACGGGGCAATTGTAACGTTGGGGGCAATATTTATTTATATATATGTAGGAGGTCGGGCGAGACGCCCGACCTCCTACTGTATGTAAAGATAATTTAAAACAGCTATTTTAGAATCTGGCGCAAGTAAATTGCGTTTTCTATTTTATGTAGAAGTCCCTCGTCAACCGCCCATACCACTCCGACCTTGATCCGTCGGCGTTCATGAGACATTCCTCGGCGGTTTCTGTCTCGGCATGGCCTGATGGGTGGCAGAAGGCGACGAGGTAGCGCTTGGGTAGCTTGCGCGGTGTGGTGCGGATGGCACAGCGGCGCGACATGGCAAGTCCTGCGAGATAAGCCTCGGCGGTGAATGCCGTGAGGCAGTCGAAGGGTATCACGGCACTGAACTCGCCGTCGGCAGACAGAAGGCGGCTGACGGCGGCGAACAGATCGCTGTAGGGCAGGGTGTCGGCGTGGCGCGCGGTGGCGCGCTGCGCGTCGGGATTTTTAAGGCTGTCGGTGAAGAACGGAGGATTTGACACAATTGAGTCAAACTTACCGGACGGTTCAAACGACTGTATGTCGGTCTCCACAATATTTATATATGCGGCATAAGGCGAAGCCGCCACATTCTCGCGCACCTGCACGGCAGCGTCGTGGTCGATCTCCACGGCTGTGACCATAGCACGGCTGTTGCGCTGCGCCATCATCAGCGCCACGAGACCAGTGCCAGTGCCGATGTCGAGGATGCGCTGTCCGCCACGCGCCCATGCGCCGAGCAGCACCCCGTCGGTGCCCACCTTCATGGCGCAACGGTCCTGGCAGACGGTGAAGTTGCGGAATGTGAAACTGTTGTTAGGCATTATAAGTTGAGCTTTTTCTGTATCGCCTTGCTCCACGCCTGGAACTTGCGTGTGCTCTGGCTAATGTCCTCGCGAATGTCGTGAATCTCGTTGAGCAGTTCGGCAGCCGCGCTTTGCAGGGCGTTGGGCTGTCGCTCGCTGCGGTCGGCAAAGGGATTGATGATGATTTTAATGCCCTTGGGCTTCATCTCCACCTCGATGTCCTTGCCCGTCATCACGGGGTCGCCGTCGTAGTGTATCACGCCCGGCTCGTCGCGGTGGATGTGCAGCTTCTGGCAGCGGAACGTCTTAATTTTTGAGCTCTTGTCGAGCGTCTTGTTGAACATGTCGATGCTTATCTGAGGCGCCTCAAGCAAGTCGAACGGCTCCATGATGATTACGTCCATCAGTCCGTCGCTCATCGACGCCTGCGGAGCTATGTAGGCATTGTTGCCGTATTGCGACGCGTTGGCGCATGAGATGAGGAACGCCTTGTAGCGCGCCGTGCCGTTGTCGTCGCGGATGGTGTAGGTCTCGGGCTTGTATTTCAGTCCCTCGCGCAACACATTTTCTATATATGTTATAGGCCCGCGCTTGCCAGCCTCGGCAAACTTCATGCTCACGAAGGCGTCGAAGCCCATGCCGCAGGTGCAGAAAAACGGGTAGCCGTTGATCACTCCGTAGTCGAGGTCGCGTATCTCGCAGGCGTTGATAATCTCTATAGCCTTGCGCACGTTGAGTGGCAGGAGCAGGTGGCGGGCAAGTCCGTTGCCCGATCCGCATGGAATAATGCCAAGAGCCGTGTTGGAATGCACGATGCCCCGCGCCACCTCGTTCACGGTGCCGTCGCCGCCTATCGCCACGGCAATGTCAGCACCGTCGTCCTTGGCTTTGGCCGCTATTTCGGTGGCGTGTCCGGCATATTGCGTCACGGCAATTTCATAGTCAAATTTGTCGCGGTCGATGGTCTCGGCAATGATGTCGGGTATTGCCGCCTTGTCCGAAGTGCCGGATTTCAGGTTGATTATGAAAACAGCTTTTTTCTTCATACGTATATAAAAATATGATAAATGTGGATTACAAAGTTACGAAATTTCAGTAGGACAGGGCATTTTCTTTGTTTAAAAATCCGAAAAAAGCATATTTCTCGGAAAAAAACTATTTATATTGGTTTTTATTTGTAACTTTGCACATTGGAAATAACAATATTGGGTTTATATACCGATACAAACATTAAAATGGGACAATTACAGGAAAAATACAAGAGCTATCGCCTTCCTCAGAAGTATATGGCTGAAGGCGTGTATCCCTATTTTCGTGAGATAACGAGCAAGCAGGGCACAGAAGTAGAAATGGGCGGACATAAGGTGCTTATGTTCGGCTCCAACGCTTATACCGGTCTTACAGGCGACCAGCGCATCATCGATGCCGCCAAGGCTGCCCTCGACAAGTATGGCTCTGGCTGTGCAGGAAGCCGTTTCCTCAACGGAACTCTTGACCTCCACGTTCAGCTTGAGAAGGAACTCGCAACGTATATCGGCAAGGACGAGACACTGTGCTTCTCGACAGGATTCTTCGTTAACTCAGGTGTTCTCGCAGTGGTGGTAGGCCGTGGCGACTATATCATCTGCGACGACCGCGACCATGCGTCAATCGTTGACGGCCGCCGCTTGTCGTTTGCCACACAGCTCCACTACAAGCACAACGACATGGATGACCTTGAGCGCGTGCTCAAGAACCTGCCTCACGAGGCTGTGAAGCTCATCGTTGTTGACGGTGTGTTCTCTATGGAGGGCGACTTGGCAAACCTGCCTAAGATTGTGGAACTGAAGCACAAGTACAACTGCTCGATCATGGTTGACGAGGCCCACGGTCTCGGCGTGTTCGGCAAGCAGGGCCGCGGTGTTTGCGACTACTTCGGCGTGACCGACGACATTGACCTCATCATGGGTACATTCTCAAAGTCGATGGCAAGTATCGGTGGCTTTATCGCCGGTGACAAGGACACCATCAACTACCTGCGCCACACCTGCCGCACCTACATCTTCAGCGCATCCAACACTCCTGCCGCAACAGCAGCGGCACTTGAGGCTCTCCACATCATCCAGAACGAGCCGGAGCGCATCGAGAAGCTCTGGAAGGTGACCAACTACGCGTTGCGCCGCTTCAAGGAGGAGGGTTTTGAGATTGGCGACACAAAGAGCCCTATCATTCCGCTCTATGTGCATGACGTTGACAAGACATTCCAGGCAACAGCCAAGGCATTTGAGTATGGCGTGTTCATCAATCCGGTTATTCCGCCGGCTTGCGCTCCGCAGGACACTCTCGTGCGCTTCGCACTCATGGCTACCCACACAGAGGAGCAGGTTGAGCGTGGCGTTCAGATTCTGAAGAAGGTGTTCAAGGAACTCAACATCATCAAGGACTAAGGAAACAGATTTTTCATAAACAGATTTTTTAGTATATGCAGTAGGAGGTATGGCTTATAAACCGTACTTCCTATTGTTGTTTAAGGGGGATTTTATTTGAATAACCGAACTTTTGCACACTTTTAAGAAAAATAATCGGTTAAACGTTTGGCTGTTTCAAAAATTATGCCTACCTTTGCACTCGCAATTGAAAAACGGGGTGTAGCGCAGTCCGGTAGCGCGCCTGGTTTGGGACCAGGTGGTCGCAGGTTCGAATCCTGTCGCCCCGACGTTTTCAATATTAATGCAATTATAAACTCCATGACGGGGTGTAGCGCAGTCCGGTAGCGCGCCTGGTTTGGGACCAGGTGGTCGCAGGTTCGAATCCTGTCGCCCCGACACGAAAAAAGGTTCTTCAGCAATGAAGAACCTTTTTTCGTTTTGTATCATCCGTGTATGCACGGATGCCATTCTTATCTTGCAATCTTCACGGTACGGTTGCCAGACTTCATGATGTAGATGCCTTTGCTGTCGGGATTGTTCACCCTTGTGCCGTCCAGCGTGAAGTACTCAGCCTTTGTGTCACCGTCGGTCTTGATAGCGTTGACAGCTGTCGGGTTGATGCCGACGAAGTCGCTGTAGGTATAGCGCGTCTTCATAGACTCCTGTTCTGTTGACATGGTTACAATCTTTTCTGTTATCTCGCCGTGCTCGCCGCCATACGTATACTCATTCTTTGTAGACTCAAGCAGTTTCCAGTTGGTATCATCGTCACTATATTCATCAATATCCCCGTCGCCATACATGTAGTTGCCAATGAAAGTCGTGTTGCCATGACTGTCCTTTGCAACTTCCGTGTATTCTCCAGATACAAGATTCTTGTCTGTGCAGATGTCGCCCAAGCCGAGAGTGCTGGCATAGAGATACAGTCCGCTCTTGTAGCTGCCGTTGGCATCTGTAGTGTTGTGTGTCATGTTGATAACAAGTTTGGCAGTCATCACCTTGGCAGTGACTTTTATGTCGTAGTCGCCGTTGCCGGAAGTGGTGCAGTCGAGGTCGGCGTTGATGTTCATGCCGATTTCCTCCAAGTACATCGAAACCTTGGCAGACTTCACGATATTGTTGCCCGACGCCCATTCGCCGTCGACTCCAGTAAACAACTGTCCGTCGCATTTCTCCCAAACAATATCAGAGACAACGATGTTTCCAGCCTCTTCGCCGTCCTCATACACAGTCTCCACACACTTTGTCGGCCCGACCTTGCCGACGGTGTATTCAAACTCCACCTTGTTGGAAACCTGCCATTCGTGGTCGTCGTTGACGGTCCATGTGGTGAAACTTGTAACGTTGCCGTCGGCATTGCGCACGATATCGTTCTTTACGCACAGCTGGCTCTTCTCCCACTCGCCAGTTGTAGCGTCGTACTGTTCGGCGTCGGTTTCGGTGATGATGTCTGTCGTGCCGTCGTAGGTGTTGGTAATTTTCACCATGTCGGTGTAGTTGGTGCCGTCGGTAGACACAGACGCCACGGTTTTTACGAGGCGTCCGAGCGAGTCGTAGGTGTTCTCGTCCTTGTTGTAGGTCGCCTGTGTGCCAGTCTCATACTTCGTGATTTTCGTCAGCACCTTTCCCATATTGTTATATGTGTAGGTTGACGTGGCAGACTTCTTCCACTCCGGGTCATCAGCGTTCTCGCATGAGTATGCCGTCTCTGTGCCAGGCAGCCATTGCGTGTTCTCTGACTTGTCGGATGCTCTCAGTGGCAGGTGCCTTGCCAGTATCGACATGGCTCGTTTTGCTATGGGTTGTACACTGGCTGTGGTCTGGGCATATCCCGATGTGCCGAGCATCATGGCAAGCGTGGCTGCCGCAAGGGTAAACTTTCTCATGATAGATACAATTATGTGATTGATAAAAAAAGAAAAAACTCTCTTGTATAAAACAAAAACATGTGGCAACGGCATACGAAACGCCGTTACCACATGTTGTAGAATCAATTAGATGCTCTTCAGAATGTCGAGCAGGTGATCCCAAACCATCTGTACGGTCGGGATGTAGAGACGCTCGTCAGGAGTGTGAACGTCGCGCAGTGTAGGGCCGAACGACACCATGTCAAGCTCAGGGTAGCGCTCCGAGAAGAGGCCGCACTCAAGTCCGGCGTGGATGCCCTTCACGATAGGCTCCTTGCCGAAGAGCTTCTTGTATGACTCAACGGCAACCTTGGTGAGCTTGCTGTCGGGGTTCATCTTCCATGCTGGGTAGCCATCGCTCATTGCAACCTCGGCACCGGCAAGCTCGAAGGCAGCCTTCACGGTGTTGGTCTCGTTCTCAAGGTTGCTCATCACGTTGCTTCGCTGTGATGTGACGATGTTAATCTCCTTGTCGGATGTGATTACGCTTGCCACGTTGTTGGATGTCTCAACCATCCAGGCAAGAGCCTCGTCCTGGCACATTGCGAACACACCGTTGTCGACAGCCTGCAGAGCGAGGATGAAGCGGCGGCTTGCGTCCTTCGGCAGAACAGCCTCGGGCTCGGCGCTTTCGAGGTGGAACTTCATGGCAGTGTCTGTAACGTGGAACTCGTCCTCAACGTTGGCAGCGAAGATGTTCCAGTCGGCGCGCACCGTCTCCTTGTCGTCGGTAGGCACGGCAAACACAATCACGCCGTCGCGTGGAATGGCGTTGTGGAGCTTGCCGGAGTTGAACGAGGCCAGACGCAGGTGCATCTTGTCCTGCTCCTTGTAGAGGAAGCGGGCGAGAACCTTGATGGCGTTGGCGCGCTTCTTGTTGATGTCGTCGCCAGAGTGTCCGCCCTTGAGACCCTTGAGCGAAGCCTTGAAGAAGAAGTAGTCGGCAGGAGCCTGCTCACGCTCGAATGTGAACTTGGCAGATGTTGTCTTGCCGCCGGCGCATGAGATGAAGATCTGTCCCTCGTCCTCAGAGTCGAGGTTGATGAGCATCTTGCCCTTCATGAAACCAGCCTTCATGCCCATGGCACCGGTGAGGCTTGTCTCCTCGTCGCGTGTGAAGACACACTCCAGTGGGCCGTGCTCTATGTCGTCGCTGTCGAGGATGGCAAGCTCGATGGCACAGCCGATGCCGTCGTCGGCACCGAGGGTTGTGCCCTTGGCTGTGAGCCATTCGCCGTCGACATAGGTCTGGATGGCGTCCTTGTGGAAGTCGAAGTCAACGTCGACAAGCTTGTCGCACACCATGTCCATGTGGCTCTGCAGGCTCACCATAGGCGCGTTCTCATGGCCCTTGGTGGCAGGCTTGCGGATGATGACGTTGCCAGTCTCGTCGACCTCGTGCTCAAGGCCGCGCTTCTCGGCAAATTTTTCAAGGTACTCAATCATGCGCTCCTCGTGCTTTGACGGACGGGGAATCTTGTTGATTTCTGCAAACTGCTCGAACACGCGAGCAGGTTTCAATTCGCAATTACTCATTTTTTCTTAATTTCTTTATGTTGAAACAATAATAATCTGAATTTTCAATAATTTATTTTGATATGCGGGTGATTTGCACTACCTTTGCACACATATAAGAAGGTATAACCAGACATGCTGGACTTAAGTTCCTTCATTTCGATACAAAGTTAATAAAAATGATTAAACTTCTACTTATAAGCCTGTTAATTATTGCTATCGCGTTCGCATTGCTTTCCATAAAGCTGCTTTTGAAACGCGGTGGAAAGTTCTCGTCGCAGCATGTGCACGACAATCCCGGACTGCGCAAGCTCGGCATCCATTGCGTGATGGACCAGGACCGCGAGGCACGCGAGCGCAACGGAGCATACTAACGGAACGTCGGACTCCCGTCCGACGCCAATGGAAATCGGAACGTCGGACTCCCGTCCGACGCCAATGGAAATCGGAACGTCGGACTCCCGTCCGACGCATAAGAATAAAAAATTGAAATAACAAAGATAATGAACAAGAAAAACTTTTTCGGTACACTTGCCGTTGCAGCAATGGCCGCAATGGCAATGACATCTTGCGACAAGTCGAAGTCGCAGGTTGACGACAAGCAGCCGTCTGCCACACAGACAGCCCCAACAGCCACAAAGATAGCATTCGTTGAGGTGGACAGCATCATGTCGCAGTATAAGTTCTGCAAGGACTATTCGCTCATCCTTCAGAAGAAGGGTCAGAACATCCAGAACACCCTCGCCCAGAAGCAGCAGGCTCTTGAGGCTGCCGGTGCCAACTTCCAGCAGAAGTTGCAGCAGAACGCCTACACACGCGAGCAGGCACAGCAGATACAGATGTCGCTCCAGAAGCAGAGCAACGACCTTCAGGCTCTCAACCAGCGCCTGAGCGGTGAGTTCCAGGCTGAGACAGAGAAGTACAACAATGCCCTGCGCGACTCTATCCAGCACTTCCTCGCTATCTACAACAAGGACAAGAAGTACAGCCTCATCCTCTCAAAGGCAGGCGACAACATCCTCTACGCCGACAAGACCCATGACATCACCAACGAGGTGATTGCCGGACTGAACAAGGCTTACAAGCAGTCGCCGGTTGCCGACAAGGAGTCGGACAGCAAGAAGAAGTAAAAAAGCATAATCCAGGAATAATATACAGAAAAGGTCTGTCTACAACACGTGTCATGTTGTGGGCAGACTTTTTTTTACAGTTAAGATGGCAACAGATTGAATAAATTGTCGTAACTTTGTGAAATAAACAAAGCATCCTGCAAATGACAAAAAAGGAACTATATACCCGTGTGCTCGACTATTTCCGCGGTCTTCATCCCGAGGTGACTACAGAGTTGGAGTTCAAGTCGGTGTTTCAGCTGCTCGTTGCCGTTGTGCTCAGCGCACAGTGCACCGACAAGCGCGTCAACCAGGTCACTCCCGAGCTGTTCGCCCACTATCCCGACGCGCGCTCCATGGCTGAGGCTGACGAGGTGGAGATATACGAATACATAAAGAGTGTGAGCTACCCCAATGCCAAGGCGCGCCATCTCGTGGAACTCTCGCGGATGATTGTCGACGACTATGGCGGCGATGTGCCAAGCGACTTTGACAGTCTGCTGCGCTTGCCTGGCGTAGGCAGGAAGACAGCCAACGTGATGCAGGCAGTGGCGTTCGGACAGGCTGCCATGCCCGTTGACACGCATGTCTACCGTGTGAGCCACCGTCTCGGGCTTGTGCCGCGCACGGCAGACACGCCGCTGAAGGTGGAAAAGGAACTTACCAAATACATACCTGCCGCCGACCTCGCGCGTGCCCACCACTGGCTGTTGCTGCACGGCAGGTATGTGTGCACGTCGCGCAAGCCGCATTGCGACAAGTGCGAGTTGGCAGACATCTGTCCGAAGAGAATAGAAGGTTCAAAACTGATTTAAAAAAATGACAATATGGATACCAAGACAATATTCAAGTTTCTGCGCGACATAGCAGCCAACAACTCGCGTGAATGGTTTCATGAGCACCGTGCCGAGTATGATGCCGCACGCGCATCATTTGAGGCTGGCATAGAGAAAGCTATGGCACGCATAGCCGAGTTTGACGGCACCACAGGACATCTGAAGTTGAAGGACGTTACCTACCGCTTCTACCGCGACACACGCTTCTCGCCCGACAAGTCGCCATACAAGCGCCACCTCGGAGCCTATATAGCCGCCCATGGCAAGAAGGCTATGCACGGAGGCTACTACATACATCTTGAACCCGGCAACTCCTTGCTCGCATGTGGCAACTACGAGCTGCCCACCAATGTGCTCACGTCGTGCCGCAACGAGATAATGGGCAACATCGACGAGTGGCGCCGGATTGTTGAGGATGGGAAGTTTGTAAGCATGTTTGGCTATCCAGGTTGTGGAGAGTGGGGCAGCGACAAGGGGTTCGGCATAACAATGCTGAAGAAATGCCCTGTGGGTTTCCCGAAGGACTACGAGTTTATCGACTATCTGCGCATGAAGGACTACTGCTGTTGGCGCAAGGTGCCCGACACATTCTTCGAGGGTGACGGATGGCTTGACGAGATGGTGGACATATTCAAGGTTGCCAAGCCGATGATGGACTTCGTTAACGACGTGATCGACGACTACGAATGAGATACGGCGGGCCGATACAGCGATATCCCCTTGTGCGTGTTGCCGTGATGCTTACCATAGGCATTGCATTTGGCGACGCGCTGCATGGCGCTGTGGCTCCATGGATGTGGATGTGCGCTTTTGCGCTTGTCGTTGGAGTGTTCCTGCCGTTTTATTTTATGAAGCGGCATCCCATTTTCCAAACCATAATGGTGTTTCTGGCAATAGCCATTGCCGGGGCGTGGCGTATGGATAGCTGCATGGCCGACCAGGAGATTGACTATCGGCCGACGGAGGAGATGTACCGCGCGGTGGTGGCATCGGTTCCTGCCAGCAATGCTGCAGGCAAGAATTCGGCTCGTTACGAACTGGTTGTTGCCGACGGACGTATTGCAGGACATTGCATATATGCCTATATACCAGACGCGAAATTATATATAGGCGACGGGCTTGTCATAACATCACGTTTTCAGCCGGCTTATATTGAAAGGCAACAGAAAAAAGAAGATGCCGGGTCACGTCATTTCAACTATCGCCGTTGGCTCATGTCGCATGGCATTGTGGCTCGCACGTATGTCGGAGGCGGCAAATGGCACAGGGCTTTGGTTGCACTCAACAAATTGTCGGGAGTGCAGCGGGCGCGAATACGTTTCTGCCGCTACCGCAACCTGCTTCTTGAAAAGTATCGCAACAGTGGACTGTCCGACAATGCCTATGCCATTGTCGCAGCGATGACATTCGGCGACAAGACCACGCTTACAAAAGACCTGCGCGAGACCTTTTCCATATCAGGCGCGTCGCACATACTTGCCCTTTCTGGTATGCACCTCGGACTGATATACTCACTTCTGTCGCTCATCTTCATACGCTATCCGCGTGACATCTACATGCATGCCTTCATCCTGACAGTGGTGTGGGGCTATGTGCTGATGGTTGGCATGTCGGCAAGTGTGGTGCGTTCGGCGATAATGCTTACGCTCTTCACTCTGCTGACGATACTCATGTGCACCAAGGTGTCGCTCAACACGCTTGGCATATCCGCATTGTTGCAGTTAGGCTTCAGCCCGCTGAGCCTGTGGGACATAAGTCTTGAAATGTCGTTTCTTGCTGTGTTGGGCATTCTGTTGGTGAATATTGTATTGGAGGGACTTCTGCCAATGCGCTATCTGATGAAGCACAGGTGGATTAGATGGAGCTTGACGATGGTCATTGTGTCGATTTCCGCACAGATTCTGGTAGCGCCACTCGTGCTGTATTATTTTGGACGTTTCTCATTATATTTCCTGTTGTCGAATTTCATAGCCATACCGATGGCAATGTGTATCATCTACAGCTCTCTGTTCGTTTGGTGCGCATCTTTGTGGCCATGGCTGCAAATGCAGGTTATATCCGCCTTGGAATGGGAGACTAAGGCTCTGACCGATGCCCTTGGCTGGGTGGCGTCGCTGCCTGGTGCGAATATAGACAATGTATGTGTGAACGGTTGGCAACTGGCACTCATGTATGTGTTCATAGCATTGCTGTACATCCTGTCGTTTTATGCAAAGAAGATGTACTATTCGGCGTATGGCTACCGACTTGAGAAATATGAAAGAAGGAATGATATATAAAAAAACGTGGGCATGGTAAGAACTCCATGCCCACGTTGGTTTGCTATACGTTGAAGTATTCTTCAAGTTTTTCTTCCGCCTTGCCGTCTTTGTTGTCAAGGTCTTCAATGATAACACCATGCTCAAGCAGCGCCACACGGGTGGAAATGTCGATGGTGTGCTGAAGGTTGTGGCTTGAGATGAGCACCGTTGCGCCAGTTTCTTGGTTGTAGCTGGTGATGAGGCGCTTCAACTGGTTCTGGCTGCTTGGGTCGAGAAAGTTGAAAGGCTCGTCAAGGATTACAAGTTGCGGACGGTTCAACAGGGCGGCAATGATGCCCACCTTCTGCTTGTTGCCAGCCGAGAAGTCACGGATATACTTCTTCTGTCCGAGCACCTCGCCATTCATGAAATGCCCAAAGTCGTTCAACCGCTCAGTGGTTTGCTCTTTCGACATGCCCGACACCTTGCCGATGAACTCAAAATATTCCTCGGCGGTGAGGAAGTCGATGAGAAATGAGTTGTCGATGTAGGCACCGGTGAGCAGCTTCCAGTCCTCGCTGACAGACGGGTCGATCTCATCTGGGATGTCGAAGGTAAGGTTGCTCTTGTCGGGCAACATCGTCACGCTTCCTTCGTCGGCTTTCAGAAGGTCAAGCATCAGTCGGAACAGGGTTGTCTTGCCGGCACCGTTGTTGCCGACAAGACCGATTATCTCACCATCGTTGATGGTGAAGTTGGGTATGTTGACGGCGGTCTTGTCGCCGAAACATTTCTTTAGGTTGCTGAGTTGTATTTTCATATTAATGTTTTGTTGTTTTGTGCGGCGGACGGGAGTCCGCCGTTCCGGAGAGCTATAGTCCCAATTCCTGTTTAAGGAATTTCGGCGTGTATCCTTCCTTCGACTCTGCCACTTCTTCAGGTGTGCCAGTGGCGAGCACACGTCCGCCTCCGCGTCCACCTTCAGGACCTATGTCGATGATATGGTCGGCAAGCTTTATCACGTCAAGGTTGTGCTCAATGATTACCACGGTGTTGCCCCGGTCGACAAGTTTCTGGAGCACGTCCATGAGTATGCGTATGTCCTCGAAGTGCAGACCCGTGGTTGGCTCGTCGAGAATGTAGAGCGTCTTGCCTGTGTCGCGCTTGCTCAGTTCGGTTGCAAGCTTCACGCGCTGGCTCTCGCCTCCCGACAGGGTGGTTGACGGTTGTCCGAGCTTTATGTAGCCAAGTCCAACGTCCTGTATAGTCTTGATTTTCTGGAGTATCGACGGAACGTTCTCGAAAAATTCCACAGCCTGATTGATGGTCATGTCGAGCACGTCGGCGATGCTCTTGCCCTTGTAGCGCACCTCAAGAGTCTCGCGGTTGTAGCGCTTGCCGTGGCACACCTCGCAAGGCACCATCACATCGGGCAAGAAATTCATCTCGATGGTCTTGTAGCCGTTGCCCTTGCATGTCTCGCAGCGTCCGCCCTTGACGTTGAATGAGAAGCGTCCCGGCTTGTAGCCACGTATCTTTGCCTCAGGCAAAGCAACGAACAGCGAGCGGATGTCGCTGAACACGCCAGTGTAAGTGGCAGGGTTGGAACGCGGTGTGCGTCCGAGTGGCGACTGGTCGACATTCACCACCTTATCTATATATTCCAGTCCCTCGACAGAGTCGTAAGGCATTGGCTTCTTGAGTGAGCGGTAGAAGTGTTGTGACAGAATGGGTTGCAATGTCTCGTTGACAAGAGTCGACTTGCCCGAGCCGCTAACACCAGTGACGACAATCAGTTCGCCGAGCGGGAACGACACGTCCACATTCTTCAGGTTGTTGCCCCTTGCGCCACGTATGGTGAGCAGCTTTCCGTTGCCCTTGCGCCTCTCCTTCGGCACTTCAATCTGGCGCACCCCGTTCAGATAGTCGGCAGTTATGGTATGGCGGCTGAGCATCTCCTTCGGAGTGCCTTGGAACACCACCTCGCCGCCGTGCATGCCAGCCTTAGGGCCTATGTCGACAATCCAGTCGGCGGCAAGCATCATGTCCTTGTCGTGCTCCACCACAACAACGGTGTTGCCGAGGTCGCGCAGTTCCTTCAGCGAATTGATGAGCCGTTCGTTGTCGCGCTGGTGCAGTCCGATGCTCGGCTCATCGAGTATGTAAAGCACGTTGACCAGTTGCGAGCCGATTTGTGTGGCAAGTCGTATGCGCTGGCTCTCGCCTCCGGATAGCGTAGCCGACTGGCGGTTGAGCGACAGGTAGTCGAGTCCCACTTCGAGCAGGAAATTGATGCGTGTGCGTATTTCCTTCAGAATTTCAGTGGCGATGGCGCGTTGCTTGTCATCGAGATGCTTTTCAGCCTCGTCGAGCCATTCGATGAGCTGTGATATATCCATCGACGCCACCTCAGAAATATTCTTGTCCCATATCTTGTAAGACAGCGACTCGCGGCACAGCCGTTTGCCGTGGCATTCCGGGCATTCGCATGTGGCAAGAAACTGGTCGGCCCATTTCTGTCCGCTTGCCGAGTCGTCGTTCTCAATGACGGTGCGCAGGTATTTTATCACGCCGTCGAAGGTGGTAAAATAGTCGCTCGATGTGTGTACGAGTTCCTTGTCTATTTTCACTGTTTCGAGTGAGCCATACAGGATTTCGCTCATTGTGTCGTCGGGAATGTCCTTGACGGGAGTCTTCAAGTTGCAGTCGGCTTTCTCCAGTATGGCTGCAATTTGCCAAAATATCATCTGGTTCTTGTATTTTCCGAGCGGCACGATGGCGCCTTCGTGGATGGACATGGAGTCATCGGGAATCACCTTCTTTATGTCAATTTCGCTAACGTAGCCCAGTCCCTTGCAATGTGGGCAGGCACCTTCAGGCGAGTTGAATGAGAACATGTTTGGTGCCGGGTCGCGGTAGGATATGCCCGTTGTTGGACACATGAGTCGCTTGGAGAAGCTTTTTGCCTCGCCGGTGTCCTTGTCGAGAATCATGACAATGCCGTCGCCCATGTGCATGGCTGTAGAGATGGTCTTGCGCAGGCGGTCGTCAAATCCGTCGCGCATCTGCATCTTGTCAATCACCACCTCAATGTTGTGGTTCTTGTAGCGGTCGGTCTTCATGCCTTGCCTTATCTCCACAATCTCGCCGTCGACACGTGCGTAGAGATACCCCTTACGGCGTAGGCTCTCGAACAGTTCGCGGTAGTGGCCCTTGCGTTGTCTGACGACAGGGGCGAGTATGTATATGCGGCGTCCGGCGTAGTCGGCGTCAATCATGTTGATGATTTTCTCCTCGGTGTATTTCACCATCCTTTCGCCAGTGTTATAACTGTAGGCTATGCCGGCGCGAGCGTAGAGCAGTCGCAGGTAGTCGTATATCTCGGTTGTTGTGCCCACGGTTGAGCGTGGGTTCTTGTTGGTGGTCTTCTGTTCGATGGAAATCACGGGGCTGAGTCCTGTTATCTTGTCAACGTCAGGCCGCTCCATGCCACCGAGGAAGTTGCGCGCATAGGCAGAAAACGTCTCGATGTAGCGTCGTTGTCCCTCTGCGTATATTGTGTCGAAGGCAAGCGACGACTTGCCCGACCCGCTCAGTCCTGTAATGACGGTGAGCGATCCGCGCGGTATCTCGACATCAATGTTTTTCAGGTTGTGGACGCGTGCGCCCCACACGTTTATCTTGCCCTCTTCAGTATTGTTGTTCATGAGTTGTCGTTTTGTTGTTTTGTTGTGTGGCTTATTCTCCGCTGGTACCTCCGGAAGTCTCAGTGTAGCCACGTAGCAGGTTGACATCCTTCTTGATGTTGTATTTACGTCCGTCGGCACCCTTGGCGTTCACCAGCACGAAGTATACCCCTTGCTTTACATCCTTGCCGTTGTGCTTGCCGTCCCAGCCTCCGGCTGGGTCGGTCCACTCGTAGAGCTTCTGTCCCCAGCGGTTGAATATGTAGGCATGGAATTCAACGATGCTCTGATAGCCGTTCTTTGCCTTATAGACATCGTTGATGCCGTCGCCGTTGGGTGAGAAGGCATTGGGGAAGTCGAGCTTGCTTTCGGATATGGAAACCTTTATGGGTTCCGCGTCAGCCCAATAGTCCTCGGTGTAGGCAACTGTGTCGGTGCCGTTGACAAACGTGGCATACAGCTTTATTATATGTGAGCCGGCTTCGGTGAATGTGTATTCAGTGTCCTCGTCGTAGCGTATAAGATAAGGAGTGTCTGACCCTTCCTTGGTGAAGCGCCACTCGTAGTGGGCGGTATATACGCCCACGTTGGAAGGGTTGGCGGAAAAGCGCACGGTGAGTGGGGCAGAGCCTGAATAGCTCGTGCCTGTCTCCTCGCCTTCGGATGTTGTGAAGGTGGCTTGAGGGTCGATGGTCGGTACCTCGTCTGCCAGTGCGTTGAGGGCGAAGAACACTATAAAAAGTAGGAAAATTCTGACGTTGTTCATATCTGCAAAGTTAAGAAATATATTCCATACAGCAAAGCACAAGTGCCATTTAATAATGTTATTTATTGGCAAATATTTCTTTGTACAACTTATTTTATGTACTTTTGCAAAAGAAAAGATTAACATAAACAAAAAAGTCGTCAGATATGAAACGCTATCTTAGACTGTTGCTATGTCTGTGCGCAGTAATGTTTGCAATAGCTGCGGCAGGACAGTCAACAAAGTATCAGGACATTTACAGGGTAAAGAAAAGTGACACAATCTATGGCATCGCCAAAAAATACAACATCACTATTGACGAGTTGCTGCGTGCCAACCCGGAAATGCAGAAACAAGACTACACCCTGAAGAAGGGCGACCAACTCATCATCCCTGCACCAACAGAGACACAGGTGCCAAAGCCAGCGGCAGTGGCTGAACAGGCAAAGCCTGTTGCGCAGCCGTCGGCATCGCAACATGCCAAGACAGGAGGCACGGTGCGCGTTGGCGTGATGCTGCCGCTGCACAATGCCGACGGTGACGGACAGCGTATGCTGGAGTACTATCGTGGCGTGCTGATGGCATGCGACAGCCTCAAGGCTCATGGCATAAGCACCCGTGTGCATGCGTGGAACGTGCCGATTGACGCCAATGTGCCGCAGACCCTTGCCGATGCCAACGCCAAGGACTGTGACATTATATTTGGCCCGCTCTACACGAAACAGGTGAAGCAGATAGGCGACTTCTGTCGTCGCAACGGCATAAAGCTTGTCATTCCATTCTCAATCAATGGCAACGACGTGGCTTCAAACGACCACATCTTCCAGGTGTACCAGACACCTCAGCAACAGGCCGAGGCTGCCGCAAGCGCTTTTGTGGAGCGCTTCAAGGGAGCACATGCCGTGATTATCGACTGCAACGACACTACAAGCAACAAGGGCACATTCACCGCTGCCCTGCGCAAGCGTCTTGCGGCTGCCGGAATAGACTACAGCATTACAAACCTGAAATCATCCGAGCCGATGTTCGCCAAGGCGTTCAGTCTGGCAAAACAGAATGTGGTGGTGCTCAACACAGGACGCTCGCCAGAGCTTAACGCCACACTTGCGAAGCTCAACGGACTGAAGGCTGCCAACCAAAACGTGCGTGTGTCGCTGTTTGGCTACACAGAGTGGCTGATGTACACCAAGGTGTATCTCGACTACTACTATAAGTATGATGCCTATATCCCTACAACATTCTTCTATAATCCGCTTGCGTCGAAGACAGCCAACATTGAGAACTCCTATCGCCGTTGGTTCAAGTCGGACTTGCGACAGGCATTGCCGCGTTTCGCCATAACAGGCTACGACCAGGCACAGTTCTTCATCCGCGGTATGCACAAGTATGGCGACAAGTTTGTTGG
>JBNMLZ010000026.1:0-25774 GCA_050875085.1 Prevotella sp.
ACGGCTTTTGCTTACCGCCTCGTTGATGGCTTTGGTTGCCACATCGCGTATCAAATTGAAGACCTCGATATTTTCGTCGTATTGATCTACAATCAGCTGCTTGTTTATGTCAAGAGTCTCATATTTTACAACCATTGTTTGTTCTTTTATTTAAATGTTCTTTCGTAATGTCAAGATATTCTCTCCACCGACACGCTCGTAGTTTACGCTGTCCATCAAGTGACGCACGAGGAAGATGCCAAG
The DNA here is from genome assembly GCA_050875085.1 of Prevotella sp. Taxonomy (GTDB): domain Bacteria; phylum Bacteroidota; class Bacteroidia; order Bacteroidales; family Bacteroidaceae; genus Prevotella. The sequence goes on from JBNMLZ010000026.1 coordinate 244, forward strand.
TCCTCCGATCGGCCGGTCGTCAAGCGAGGCGTTGACATCAGGTTCGGCAGCCGCTGTCGGGTCAAACGGAATGCCCTGGTCTGTAATGATGAACTTCAGCCTTACGTCGTTGGCGTAGGCTTCGAGCAGGATGTTTCCGGCAACGCCTTTAGGGTAAGCGTAGTTCATGACATTCACTACAGCCTCCTCGATGGCGAGGTTGAGGTTTCCTGCCAGCATTGTGTCGATGCCAGTCTCTCCAACAATATCGTCGATGAAATCAGCAATCTTCGGCGTGTCGCTCACGTCATTGCGCAGCATTATTCGCCGATATACCTTGGTTTCGCGTTGCTGGCGCTTGTACTTGAATGTAAGCATTGTCAGGTCGTCGCTTTGTTCCGCGCCGTTGACGTGTTGGTGCACGGCGTCGAGCATACCATCTATGATATTCTGTGCTGTGTTGTTTTCCAACTTTCCCAACACCTCCATCATGCGTTTTTCACCAAACAGTTGCTTGTCGGCGTTCTCAGCCTCGGTCAGTCCGTCGGTATACATGAACAGGCTTGTGCCGGGAGTTATCACGGTCTGCTGGAGGCAGTATTTTACTTCAGGCATAATAGCAACAGGAACATTAGGCTTGACATCCAGCATCTGGATTTCTCCTGTAGAGCCGTCGATGACAACAGGAGGGTTGTGCCCAGCATTGCAATACCGCAAGCGTCCGGTTGGAAGGTCGAGCACTCCGACAAACAGTGTGACGAACATGTTCGACTCGTTCATGTCGGACATGGAGTTGTTGAGAGATGAGACTATGCGGTCGGGACGGCTCTCCTGTGCAGCCACGATACGCAACAGGCTGCGTGTCACAGCCATGACAAGCGATGCGGGGACACCCTTGCCCGACACGTCTCCAACACAGAAGAAAAGCTTCTCGTCGCGCAGGAAGAAATCGTAGAGGTCGCCTCCCACTGCCTTGGCAGGGATGAGGGTTCCGTATATATCCACGTCGTCGCGGTCAGGATATGGCGGGAATATCTTCGGAATCATCGACATCTGTATCTTGCTTGCAATGTTAAGCTCGCTTTCTATGCGCCCTTTTGCCTTTGTGGTGGTAGCCAAGTCCTGCATATACTTGTCAAGCGAGTGTTGCATGTGGTCGAGAGAGTTGCCGAGCACCCACAGTTCGTCGTGGTGGCGCATTTTCGGGATATGTGTGTGGAAGTTGCCGTCGGCTATCTTTAGCGCGGCTTTTGAGTAGATGTTGATAGGTCTCAGGAAGTTGCGCATGACGTAGAGGCTTACAAAAAGCAGTCCCACGATGCCGATAAATGATATGGTGCACATCTGCCAACGTATTGCGTCAACGCCAGCTGTTATCTCATCCTTGTCACATTCAAGAGTGATGGTCCATCCTGCACGCTTCACTGGTGCGTAATACAGATATTTCTGGTCGCCGTTCTCGCCGAATGCTCCGATGCCCCTCTTTTGGTTGCGTATGTCTACAAAAATAGTCTCGTTCACCTCATAATTCTTCTTGTCGAGCACCTGCATGGGATTTCCTTTAAGAATCAGCTTATGGTTAGGGTGAACGATGAAATTGAAGTTGCGGTCCATAATGGTCAGGAACGACTTTTTGTATGGCCGTATGCTCAGCACACGCTCTGTGAGCTCATCGAGCGACATGTCAACGGCAAGCACGCCGTAGAACTTGCCACTGCGTGACCTAAGCGGAATGCAATAACTGCATATCACATTACCATTTATCTCGATGAACGGGTTCGACCATCTGCGCATGTTGAGCTTGCGTGTCTCGCGGTACCATTCTTTTGAGCGATAGTTGTTGTGTGCGCTGAGCTGCGTTGTGTGCAGAGTGCCCTTCTCATCGCGCATGACATAAGGAGAGAAGCCCTTCGGCTGGTTTGGAAACATGCCAGGCTCAAATCCTATAGCCACACCTTTTACCGATGGGTTTGCCTCTACAAATTCACGGCACGCCTCTTCTATCTCACCAGGTGACATGTGGCTGTCGCGCTTTCCGAGTGAGGCAAAGTTGTTGGCTGCCACCTCTATCGTGTTCATCTCGTCGGTGACATATAGTATGGCCTTGTCAAGCTCAAGATTGGCTTTTGCATGTCCGTCTTTCAGTATATCGTCACTTGCAAACCACAAAGCTGCACCAAAACACACTGTAAAGACAATAGATGTCATTACCAGCATCCAGACGCTAATCTTGGTAGCAAACGAGTTGCGGAATTTTATTTTCTCCAATGCTGTCATAGTTATAGTTGGTTAGATCATAAATTTAGTATATGTTTCTTCTCGTTCACAAAAGTACAAAAATTATTTTGTATAATAAGTTTTGTTTTATCTTTTTATATAAATAAAGGAGGAAAAACCGTAAAATAAAATATAATTGGATAATCTGTATTATTTTTATTGAATAATATTGCAATATGATATAAAATGTGTAATTTTGCAATACAAAACGAATTATTATGAGAAATAGTATAGCTAAAGTGGTTGTATCGGTGCTGCTTGGACTTGTTTTTGTGGCTTGCGGCGACAGGCAAAAGTCCAAGGAGCAGGCCGGGCAGCCGCATGTAGACACCATACCAACGCTCGTCATGCAGGCGCAGCGCTGCTCGAAACTCTACACCACAGAGTACCACATCCACAAGGTGATAACCCACGACGACCAGCTCGCCCTCCGCGGCAAGCTCCTCGGCCACGACTACAACATGCAGCTGCCACTCGGCAAGCGCAAGATAGCAATACCCGTTGACGCGACGGTGAAGGCGTATGTCGACTTTGCCGACTTCTCCGAGAAGAACGTGCGCCGCGACATGTCGCACATAGAGATAACGCTGCCCGACCCCCACATCGTGCTCTCAGCCACACGCGTCAACCACAGCGACATAAAGGAATACGTGGCACTCATGCGCCGCAACTTCTCCGACGCAGAGCTGTCGTCCTACGAGCAGCAGGGGCGCAAGGCAATAATAGCCGACATAGCCAAGACCGACATACTTGAGTCTGCCCGCGTGGGCGCCGCCAATGTGCTCGTGCCGATGCTCCAGCAGTTAGGCTACAAGGCAGAGAACATAACCATAACATTCCGTCATGACCTCAATGGTCACGACCTGTCACAACTGATTGACCGCACGACGGTTGAAAACAAAAGGCCGAGACAATGAAACACGACAACAACCTGCGCCGCAGAATTATGGCAGCATCACTGCGCACCGTGCTCATAAAGCTGCTGCTGATAGTGATAATCATAGTGGCGATGGTGCTCACCGTTCGCCATTTTGTAAGCAAGGTGTCGTCAACATCATCACCCGTGGAGGTGGTGAAGAACGACAAGATAGACATCACGCCGTCGCAGATACGCTCGATAGAGCAGATAGGCGAGTGGGCGTTTCTTGAAGTCAGCGACGAGGAGCTGATAGACACCGTGCGCCACGGGTTCTTCTCCGACGACGAGCTTGTGCGCATCTACTACGGCACCCTGCGGCTGGGCATCAACATGAAGGAAGCCCACGAGGGCTGGCTCACCGTGCAGGACGACACCCTGCGCGCCATATTGCCGCCCGTGCGCCTGCTCGACACCGACTTCATCGACGAGACGCGCACCCGCTCGTTCATCGAGACCGGAAAGTGGAGCCACGAGGACCGCAAGCAGATGTACGACCGTGCCGTTGCACGCATGAAGCGACGCTGCCTGACCAAGCAGAATTATGCCACGGCACGCAAGAACGCGCAAGCCCAGTTTGAGCAGATGCTGCGCGGCATGGGCTATGACAAGGTGAAAGTGGAATAGGCACATAATATAAGAAAACAATCAACGAGAAAAGACATGGATCAGGTTAACACGTTCTTCCAGACACTAAGCAGTGTTCTTTGGGGCTGGCCGATGATAATACTCCTGCTCGGCACCCATGTATTCCTAACCATACGCCTGCGTTTCCCGCAGCGCAAGATATGGACCGCCATCAAGCTGTCCGTAAAGCGCGACAAGGGCAGCGACGGTGATGTGTCGCAGTTCGGGGCGCTTGCCACCGCACTTGCCGCCACCATCGGCACGGGCAACATCATCGGTGTGGCTACGGCTGTGGCAATGGGCGGACCGGGAGCCGTGTTTTGGTGCTGGCTGACGGGCGTGTTCGGCATTGCCACGAAGTATGCCGAGGGACTGCTGGCCGTGAAGTATCGTGTGCAGACTGCCGACGGGCGTATGCTCGGCGGTCCGATGTATGCCATTGAGCGCGGGTTGGGCTGGAAGTGGCTTGCCGTGCTCTTTGCCGTGTTCACCATTGTGGCATCGTTCGGCATCGGCTCCACGGTGCAGGCCAACGCCATATCAACGATGCTCAACGGCACGTGGCATCTGTCGCCCTACATCACGGGCGTGGCTATAACGCTACTCACGGCGGCGGTGGTCATCGGCGGCGTGAAGAGCATTTCGCGTGTGTGCGGACTGTTGGTGCCGTTCATGGCGCTGCTCTATATCTTAGGCTGTATATATATAATGTGTGTCAACAGCCATTATGTTGGTCCGGCGATAAGCCTCATTGTGCGCTCGGCGTTCACTCCCGAGGCGGCAGGCGGCGGATTTGTCGGCAGCTCGGTGTTGCTTGCCGCACGCTACGGCATAGCCCGCGGACTTTTCTCCAATGAGTCGGGACTCGGCTCGGCGCCCATCGTGGCTGCCGCCGCCAAGACGCGCAACCCCGTGCGCCAGGCGTTGGTGTCGTCGTCGGGCACATTTTGGGACACCGTTGTCATCTGTGCCATGACAGGCATCGTGATCGTGAGCAGCATCCTTGCCTATCCCGACATCGACTATCAGAACGGAGCCGAACTCACCAAGGCTGCCTTCTCGAAGATACCAGTTGCAGGTTCGCTGATAATGAGTTTCGGAATGATCACCTTCGCTTTCAGTACCACCCTTGGCTGGTGCTACTATGGCGAGCGCGCCGTGGAGTATCTTGCCGGAAACCGCTCCACACTTGCCTACCGCACAATCTACATCGTGTCGGTGTTTGCCGGCAGCGTGATGAGTCTTGGCGTGGTGTGGAACATAGCCGACTGCTTCAATGCACTCATGGCAATACCTAACCTTATCTCGCTCTTGCTGCTCAACGGAATTCTCGTGCACGAGACGCGCAAGTATATGTGGCGTGGACGGCTCGACCGCGAGATGTGACATGAGCAAAGCCTTAATAAAGCCGTGTGAATGGCATGTATTTTGCATACAGGTTGGTGTAAAGTACAGTTTATAATATCAGGACAACAATAAAAGGAAAACACACATACTATGTATTCAGTTTATGCATATCTTATAAACTGCACCGCTTGCCTGGTAATGGCAGCGGTGCTTTTTTTTCGTGGCGCAAGCAACCCGTCGCCCGTGTCAAAGGCGTTTCGCATCGTGAAACGGCTTGTAGGGGCATGGCTTCTGTTTGAGGCTGTGGCTGACGCAGTGGCAATAGGCATGGGCAATGTGGCAAATGTGCACTGCCCGCTGTTTGGCGATACCAGTTGCAGTGTGTTTGGCAATGTGTTGCTGTGGTTGCGTACTGTTGTTTATGTGGCAGTCGGAATTATGGTGGAATGGATTGAGGGTAGGTACATTCGCAACAAGGAGGACATGCCGTCAACTGCTTCAACAATATCTTCAGCTTCATCGCCACAGGCAGACATGGAAGCAACAGACACAACAATCGACCAAATCGTCAACCAATGGATGCACCGCGCCGACCGTCCTTACCTGCGCGAGGGAATAACCGTCATGCAGGTGGCTGGCGAAATGAAAATCAGTCCGCGTCTGCTGTCGCAATATATCAACAATGTGAAGCACGTGAACTTCAACACATGGATTAACCAACTGAAAGTGGCAGAGGTGCAGCGCATTATCGACAGCCACAGCGACGAGAGTCTGGCGCAGATTGCCGCCCACACAGGGTTCACTGACGCATCAGCCATGTCAAAAACATTCAAGGCTGTCACAGGCATGTTGCCTTCTGCCTACCGAAACAGGCAATCATAGGAGGTGTTGACAGCCAGTACCATGTCAAGGCACAACATGTTTAATATGTTGCAAAGCACTGTGAAGCTTGTACTATATTTGTAAACAAAATGTGCATAATTAGAAATAAATACAAATATATTATACATTTGTAAAATGTTGCCATGAATTTACAATACGTATTTCACACATTCTTAATAATTTCGCGGTGTCATATAAAAAGGTAAAAACATATATAAGGTAATTATTCATGTTTTAAGGGTAACAAATTTATGGTAGCTGTAAACTTAAAGAACATTTCAGTGTTGGCTGCCGCCTTAGTAGCCGGTGCGCTTCCAGTGACGGCGCAGGGCATTGGCTTGAAGACCAATGTCCTGTATTGGGCAACAACAACGCCCAACGTCGGACTGGAGGCGCAGACCGGCCGTAGGCACACAGCCCAACTGTTCTATGGACTCAATCCGTGGCGTTTCTCAGGCGACAAGCTGTTGCGCCACTGGGTGCTCCAGCCGGAGTACCGCTACTGGTTCTGCCAGACGTTCAACGGATGGTTTGTGGGCGCACATGCCATGGGCGGACAGTTTGATGCCGGAGGCATAAAGCTGCCGTTCGGACTGCTGAAGGACTTCCGCGACAAACGTTATGAAGGATGGTTTGTAGGTGGGGGAGTGACCGCCGGCTACCAACTGCCATTGTCGCGACATTGGAACATGGAGACATCAATCGGCGTAGGCTACGACTATCTCCACTACAGCAGTTATGAATGTGGCACCTGTGGCAACCGCACGGGCACTGACCACCGAAACTACGTAGGGCCAACGAAAGCGGCCCTCGAACTTGTCTATATGTTTTAACTGTCTGTAAATGTTTTAACTAGATGATTTTTATAGTAACAGTGATGAATAGGTTCAGCTTTCTTATTTATATATTTATTGTTCTGTTTACTGCCATTGGTGCCGATGCCGCACCCAAGAAAACCTCGGCACGGATAATGAACGGCAAGGTGGCTGTAAGAAATATACGTACCATGAACACAGATGGACGAATGAAGGTAAGTATGGATTTCGTCCTCGACTCACTCCATGTCGCTCCAAATCGCCGCGTCGTGCTATATCCACGACTGCGCGCGAGGAGCGGCAGTGTGAGTCTGAAGCCCGTTGTAATCAACGGCAAGCGACAGCAAATCATGTATGCTCGCCGCGACCACAAGCGTTTCGCCGACTCGCAGCCCGTTGTTGCTGCCCGCAAGAACGGCACGCCGCAGACAATCAACTATTCAAGCATTGCCGACTACGACGAATGGATGAGCGAAGCCATCCTTGAGATGGAGGAGGACATGTGCGGATGCGGCGACATCGAGAACAACGACTCCGAGACGATATGCAGCCTTGCAGCCACGCGTTGCCGCTACAAGATGCCGGTTGCCACTGCCGCCAAGACGTGGCAACTGCACGGCAGGGCATACATCGACTTTCCCGTAGACCGCATCGAACTGCATCCCGACTACCGCAACAATCCGCGCGAGTTGCAGAAAATCATCGACACCATCAACGTCGTGCGCCACGACACGCTGATGACCATCACCGGCATCGACATTCACGGCTACGCATCGCCGGAGTCGCCCTACAAGCACAACGCAAAGCTTGCCGAAGGACGCGCCACCACTCTGAAAAACTATGTGCGCCAGCTTGTCAACCTCGACGACAGCCTTTTCAGCGTACATTCCACAGCCGAGGACTGGGACGGCTTGCGGCGCTTCATAAGCTCGTCAACCATCGACAACCGCGACGATATACTCGCCATCGCTTCCGACTCGACCATTGAGCCTGACCACCGCGAAAAACTCATCCGCACACACTATCCCGAGCAATACAACATGATGCTCTCGACATGGTATCCCGCACTTCGCCATTCCGACTACACCATCACGTGCCGCGTGCGCCAGTTCACCGTCGAGGAGGCAAAGGAACTGCTCAAGACACGTCCGCAACTGCTCTCCGAAAACGAGATGTTCCGCGTGGCACAGACTTACGAGCCAGGCTCAAAGGCGTTCAACGATGTCATGGAGATAGCCGTGCGCATGTTTCCCAACGACCCTACAGCCAATCTCAACGCTGCCGTGGCACGCATCAATGCCGGTGACATGGAGGCGGCAAAACCTTATCTTGAGAAGGCAGGCGACAGCCCGGAGGCACAGGAGGCAAGACGGGCTGTTGGAGAGTGAAAAATACGGAAAGGCGTGAATGGAAAAACGCTTGTAATAACATGAATGAATAATAACCATTTTATTTTTTATACGATGAGAAAATACAGTTTCCTATCCCTTGCCGCAGCAGCATTGCTGTTGTCGGCTTGCGCCAATGATGGCGACGACCCAAACAATGGGGGCAATGGTAATGCGGCTGGAGCTACGAAGTATCTTGCCGTGAACATCCAGAATGTAGGTGCTGCGCCTACGCGTGCAGACGATGGTACGTATGAAGACGGCAACAACAACGAGAACCACATCAACAAGGTGCGCTTCTACTTCTTCCATGCCGACGGCTCGCCTTACATATTGAAGAAGACAGCCGACATGACTGATGGTGGAAACAACACCAACTGGCTTGAAACATCCGACTCACTTGACATCAACAAGGATGACAAGGTGGAGCATCCTAACTATGAGAAGATAACCGACGCCGTGCTCCTCATCAATGGAATCACAGCATCGGCACCTGCAACAATGATTGCCATTGTCAATCCAGAAACACTAAAAAAATCCACATTGAAAAATGGTGAGGCTTTGTCGCTCAACGACTTGAGACAGGTTATCACAGGCACAGATTTCTACAAAGATAGCGGAAGCAAAGCCAACAGCTTTGTGATGAGCAACTCAGTGTATCTTGACGCTGGTACGAGTGTGTGCTCTGCCATTGTTTCTGGACACGTGGCTGAGTCGGCAAAGGCTGCCACAGCCTCTCCAGTAGACGTGTATGTGGAGCGTGTTGTTGCCAAAGTGCAGGCAGATATCGACAACCAAAAGTTTAGAAAGGGCACCGGAGCTGACTGGTCAACTGACAAGTATGGCATTGAGGTAGGAACCTATGGCAACAATACCAAGGTATATGCCGTCATCGACGGATGGGGCGTTGCCGATGAGGACGGAAAGGCTGAGATAGAGAAGCAGATAGAAACCTCTTGGACTGATGCCACTATAGGTATTTCCCCTTGGTCAACAGCCGACTATCACCGCAGCTTCTGGAGCAAGTCAGTGCCGTTCAGTTCTGGTTCCGATGGCAACCAGCCGAAAAACCACAAGTTTGTTGAGTATACCAATGGATTTGACAGAGACTCCGTACTCTATACTTTGCCTAACACACCAAGTGATGTAAAGGACTTCTCAGATCCTTACAACAACTATCTCACAAAGTTCCTCGTGACGACACATCTGCGCTATCAGGACACTAAGGGCTGGCACAATGCCGAGATTTGTTCTTATCGTGGTGTGGAGTATCTTGGTGTAGACAACCTCAAGACCGAGATTGCCAACTATTACAAGAAATACTACACCAAGAATGTCGATGGCACTTACGTGACACTCAAGCCAGATGAAATAACGTTCTCAACGACTAACAACAGCACGTCATCGGACAACAGTATCAAGGACTACCAGGTTGTGGCAACGCTTGTCAACACAGACAAGGCATACTATGAGAATAAGCTCAAGGCGGACGGCAACCATGAGTGGGTGGAAGTTTCTGCCACAGATGTCAACAACAGCCTTGCCGAGGAGCCTGCCGAGGTGCGTAAGTACGGAATGGCATACTATTATATCCCGATACGTCACCTTGCAACCGACCCGACAAAGTTGGGCTATTATGGCATCGTGCGCAACCACGTCTACAAGATAAAACTCGACAACATCAAGGGATTCGGCACACCGGTATACGATCCAAATAAGGACATCGACCCGACAGTGCCGTCAGACAAGAAGACATTCCTCGCAGCCCGCATCAACGTTCTCTCATGGCGCGTTGTGTCGCAGGATGTTGACTTGGACAAGACTCAGAAATAATGAAACGAACAGCTCACATTCTGCTCATGTTGCTGGCTGCACTGCTGTCGTCGTGCTCTATGATGCACGAGGATCTGAGTGAGTGCAGCCAGCAACTGCGCGTCGATTTCCGCTACGACATGAACATGAAGTTTGCCGATGCCTTCGCCAACGAGGTGCGGCGCGTCACGCTGTATGTCTACGATGCCGACGGCAACCTTGCCATGCAGAAGACTGAGCCTGCTGCCGACATCATGGCGCGTGGCGGATACATGACCCTCGACGGTCTGCATCCTGCCCACTACAGGCTCGTTGCCTGGGCAGAGGGTGAGGAGCGTCATGCCGATTCCTACGTGTTCGGCACTCCGTCGGCTGCGGCTTCGTCTGCCGATGTGCTTACGTGCCGCATACGACGCGACGGACGCGAATTGTCGCACGACCTTACTCCGCTCTTCCATGGACTCGTCGCCGATGCCGACCTGTCAATGGAGGGCTATGGGGTGAAGTCGGTCACGGTGCCGCTCACCAAGGACACCAATGTAATCCGCGTGGTGTTGCAGAACGCGTCGGGCAAGCGTCTCGACAAAGACGACTTCTCGTTTGCCATCGACGACGACAACTCATGGCTTGCCTACGACAACTCTCCACTCAACGACGACTCCATCTGCTATCATCCGTGGTCGGTATACGACGGCACGACGGCAAGTGAAAGCACGACGCGGGAGGATGCCGACGGCGGCACGACATCTGTGTCGGCTGTGGTGGCTGAGACAACCGTAAACCGTCTGTTCACGTCGAAGAGTCCGCGCCTGCGCGTCACAAACCGCAGCAACGGCAAGACCGTGTTCGACATTCCGCTCATCGACTACTTGCTGCTCGTCAAGGGCAACTACAACCGCCGCATGTCCGACCAGGAATATCTCGACCGTCAGGACGAATACAACTTCGTGTTCTTCCTGGACGACAACCGCAACTGGCTGTCGGCATCCATCTTCATCAACTCATGGCGAGTGGTGCTGAGCAATGCCGACATAAACTGACAATAACTGATCAAACCAAATGTTTCCAACATTACATGACATAGCTATACGTATAGTCTCGGCAATGGCTCTGCTGTTGCCGTGCGCTGTTGTCGTGTCGTGTGGCGACAGGACCGACTTTGGCGACAGCCACGACGTGACCATCACGTTCCACATCTCTGTGGCGGCGCCTTACGACTCTCTTCCTACAACACGTGCCGCCAACGAAGGATGGGACGACTATGCCCCCATCAATCCAGGCACTGCCTATGAGAATGCCTTAAATCATGATGACATACACGTGAAGGTGTGCAACGCATCGGGAACGACGATTGCCGATGTTGCCGACATAAGGCTGTCGCGGCTCTCATCTACTGAATATGCCGTGACGGGCACTTGGCGCGACTCTGCCGACCGCCTGGCTGAGGCTAAGAAAGTGATGGTGTTTGCCAACAGCAATGCTCTCACCTTTCAGCTTGCCGACACCCGGAGATATATCCCGATGTGGGGCGTGGCTTCGCTTCCACAACTCATTATTGGCAAGCGCAACGACATCGGCACCGTGGAACTGCTACGTGCCGTGGCAAAGGTCAGCGTTGACTTGCGTAGCGACATGCCAGGCAGGGGCTACTCCATAGCCTCGCTCACCGTCAACCGATACAACACCCAGGGCAACACCGTTCCTCGTGGCTACCAACTGGTTGGCTCAACAGGTGAACTGCGCTTCGCCACTTCGCTTAATCCACTCGTCTCCACGGTAGACAAGCTTGACTTCACCAAGGATTCCGTGGCTTATCTGCCTGAATACGACAACACCTCAACCTCTGCCACACCGTCAACCGTAACGGTTGTTCTCAACCGCAACAATGCCTACGAGGGCACTTACACCCTGCATTTCCGCAACTACGACGCAACCGGCGCACCAACGGGTTCGCCCTACGACATAATGCGCAACCACATCTATTCCTACACTCTGCACAAAAGCGACGGCAGGATAAAGATAACGCTGCATGTGAGGGAGTGGAATGTGCGCAGACATGATGAAATAATAATGTGAAAGGATGAACAATATAAAGGGTATTAACATGAAAGCCTTAAATTTCTGCATCGGTGCTGTGATGATGCTTCTTTTCTTCACGGCTTGCACGTCGGACACTCCATCGCCAGACAATACTACTGACGGTTATGCCGACGTGAGAATATCGCTCAGCGCAGGCTCTTTGCCTACGCGTTCGGCTTCGGGCAAGTCGGTTGACTGGACCGACCAGAACACCGAGGAGGGCGAGCTGATGCGCAACTGCTTTGTGCTTGTTGTGCAGAACGGCAATATTGTTAGTCTGCTGCAAAGCAAGGACTACCCCAAGGAGCAGAGTGATGTCAATACCTTAACCGCCCGCATACCTGTCGGCACCACCACATTCTATTCATTTGCCAACATACGCCCCTCTGATATTGGCATCGACACAACCAAAACTTATCCCCAGACGCTTCCGCCCGACTTCAACAACCGCCTGTTCTCGGTCAGCGGCAACTGCCGTCGTGCCTCCGGTTTCGCGAATGGCATACCGATGAGCAACTGCCAGACCATTGACATACTGCCAACCACACAGCGCGTTGACCTTGAGGTGGTGCGCATGGTGGCCAAGGTGAGGCTGATGCTCTCCAATGTTTCTGCCAACGACATGACCATACGCTCCGTGTCGCTACGTGACATCACTGCCAATGCCACAGACAACCTTTATCTCTTGCCGAAGACCGATGCCGACGGAAGCGTTGTGCCTAACATCAGTCCTACTGCCGCACGCACAAAATACACCGTTGAGCTGGGTGACACCATGACGGTGAAGGCAGGCGGAAAGGACGAGCACATGGTTGAGTTCTACATCAACGAGTCGCAAGCCAACACCCCAAAGTATTTCATCATCACCGTAAACACCGACCAACCCGGATTTAGCCGACGTGTCGCCATGATGCAGTGGGGCACCATCTCGCGTGGCGACCTGCTCATCATCCCCATCAAGCTCAACGACTACCGCGTGCGTTTCGAGGTGGAGCAGTTCACGGCGATTGGCGTTCTGCCCGACGTGCAGAACACGGATTCAATGCTAACCGTCCACTTCCACAGCTACGGCGAGTTCCACATCCGCCCGCACGTGATACGCGCCAGCGACGGTCAGGAGCTGACAGCCGGCACCGACGAATCCAACGGATGGCTGCTCGACGATTGGGCTACGCTGGAGCTTAATCCCGCTGGCGATGCCGGAACGTGCATCTACGACCGTATTCCAACCCCGATAGTAAGCAGCCACACCTTTGAGGGCGTGATGGGAAACCGCAGCGGCTACGCGCTGCACCAGATGTTGTTCAGCGTCAGTGGTCTCGGTTATCAGATACCGTATAAGATACAGATAATAAAGGAATGATTAATCTCATAAATCATGACAAAGCGTTTTTCTTTGCTGTATATTGCAATGTTGTTGGCGTTGTCGTCAAATGCGCAGACATTCGCCCATTATCATGGCTATGCTAACACCGCCTTTGCCAAGAATGGTATGCAGAAGGTGCACGAGATTGACTACTATTATTATGTCAATCCCAATTGTTCAAACATAAATCTTCTTCTGCCTATAGAAAACTTCACAGCTTCTGGCGGCAACCTTGAGCCTAAGGCATATTTCCGCTGGTACGACTACACCACCGACAAGGCTTCGTCGCGCCTGACAGCCTATTCTGGCAACACGCTGCTCAAGCAAGTCACAGATGCCGACGGCAACAACCGCGGACTCATAGCCTACAACCTTGCCAACAATCCGTGCCAGAACAATGTCGGCGTGACTTATGCTCCGCCGTCAGATGCAAGGTCGGCTGACTGGAAAGGCGAGACGATAGCATGTGACGTGAGCAAGTATGCAGATTTCGGTGGAGTGGGAGGAACGGAAATGAACGCCGAGCCTACACTTTCCTACCGTTGCATATTCCATATTCTTCCGGGTGAACGCCAAGCCAATGACATTGTGAACACAACGTCGGCAGACATTCGCGGACGCTCCGGCGACCTTACCATTGAAGACAACCGCCGCATCGTCTTTGGCGCGAAAGAACGCACTTCCAGCCTGACGCTCCGCACCGACAACCCGCAAACCCGATATTTCTTCCACCCCATAAGCTCTGCCAACAAGCATCTCTATGCCAACGATGAGCAACATCTCTTGAAGTCGAGCGACTACAATATGTCGGTCACATGTCAGTCGGCATTTATACAATGGCGTGTATATGACCCTACGAAGACCAAATACACCGTCCTTGGCTCAAAGTCGGGGCAGATGTGGTCGTCTACGGCCATGAACACACTCGTCAACAACCCAAATGGCTGGTATACGCTTGACGGCAATCGCACGTCGAAACCTACAATAAACTATGGCGACATTGCCTATTTCGTGGCTTATGCCGCAACCGCCGACCTAAGAAACATGGCGCCTGTCGCCAACTTTGAGGTGCTATATCAGAACACCTATCCGAAGTCGACAGACGAGATAACGGCTTCCGGCGAGACGGAGCGCACCATCAGCTACCTCGACTCCCACTACCAGCAGGCAATGAAGCCTATTTCGTTCGACGACGACAACGACGAGATGGATGTCAGCCGACCCACAACGCCGGAGAACAACGCGTCGCGCCTGCCGTCGAAATGGAACAAGCGTACTTATGGCTTTGCCTACTATGCCCTCAGCCAGTACATGAAGGCGAGCGATGGCTATAAGTTCACTCCTATCCATGGCGAGTACGGACTCTACAAGAGTGCCAATCTTGGCGGCATATCCGTCAGGGGAAAAGGCTACCGCTGGTGGCCTACGAATGGTCCGATTTACGACCGCACCTACGAGATAAGCGGCGGCAAGCAATACGGACATTTCCTCTATATCGATGCTTCCGACGAGAGTAGGCAGATTGCGCGTGCCGATTTCAAGGCAAACCTATGTTCTGGCTCGCGACTGATATTCAGTGGCTATGTGGCTGACTACACTACGGGCGGAACCAAGCCGCAGGTGATGTTCCGCTTGTACGGCATCATCAAGGATGCCGACGACAACGTGACTGACCGCCGACTCATTACCTCGTTCTCGTCAGGCGACTTCAAGACCAATGTCAACAGCATCGTTGAGGGACGCTGGATGCAGGTGTACAGCAAGATAATGCTGCCTAAGAACTCCGGGGCAGAGAACTACTCCGACTTCCGCATCGTGATGGACAACATGTGTCAGAGTACATCTGGAGCCGACTATCTCATCGATGACCTGCGACTCTACATACAGCCTGCCAAGGTTGACGTGCTTCAGAACAAGCCTGTCTGTCCATCCGACCAGCGCGACGACGACACGCCATCGGGCGCTCACCATCCGCGCCAGCTACGACAATATCTCGGCTCTTGTGGGCGGCAAGGCGTCGCACGTGTTCTACCGCATCTGCGACGCTGCGGGCAATCCAGCCAGCGGCATCGACTACAATGGAGACGGCAAGGCTGAGGCTTACGGCACTGTCGCCGTGCCTGCTCCGGCTGACCACAAGGGCGACTATCTTGTTCTTGCCGACCGCCATTTTCCTCTGAAGCAGGGCGCTTCTTATTATGTGTCGGTGGCTTATCCGTCGGAAGACAACGACTCGCTGCCTGGCACATGGGGTGTGCCTACAAGTGTGTGCTCCACATACAGTAACCTGTTTGAGATTGTCAAGCAGGACGTTGTCGTGAGCGATGCCAACGGAAATGTCGTCACCACCGTCCGCGTGTCGTGCGACAACAACCGCACGCCTGATGTCAACATCAACGCGCGTCTTGAGACTGCCGACCTTATAAACGGCGGCAAGGTGACGCTCGACAATGTGCGCTTCGACTGGTTCTTCAGTGAGGCTGGCAAGGCTAACGACTTTGCCGACATCAGTGGATTGCAGGAGGCGCTGCGCCGTTTCCGTGATGCTTATCCCTCTGCCACGTCGTTGCAGCAGGCGTCGCTGAAGCAGTATACTGCCGCCGACTACACTCTCTTGAAGCAGTATGTTGACGGCAAGCGCCTGCTTCTCTCGGCAAGCAGCCGCATAGAGAACTATCGTTTCACGGTTGGCACATTCTCTGTTGCGGCGGTGCCTATAGCCACGACGATAACAACAGGCGGGCAAACCTACGACATTTGCCCCGACCCGATGTATTTCACGCTGCGTATCGTTGAGGACGGCCCTAAGCTGACGCTTGGCTTCAAGGACGTTGTCTATCCTTCCGATGACCGTGTGGTGCGCATCGGTCTGCCACAGATAAAGGCTATGAAGGCTAAGGGTGGATGTCTTGCACTGCCGATAGCGTCATTGGAAAGCACGAAGATGATTGAGTTTGCCGACAGCTCCAGTGTGTTCATTGCCGACTGCAACGACCCTACGTTCGACAACACCAAGCAGGTTGTGGCTCATGTAGTAAACAATACATTGACGCAGGGCAAGGACGCGACTCTCAGCATTAGGTTTGTCGACAATGCCGGTGAGGTGCTGCACGAGGGCTATTGGTATGAGCTTAACTTCTCCTATCGCCAGAAAATCCAGAGTGGCGAGCATGTCATCTCGTGCCCTGGCAACATGTTCTTCACAATGAAGGTGGTGCCTGAGTATGCCACATGGAACTCGTCGCAGCAGAACTCGCTCAATGCCAACTGGAACAACGACCTCAACTGGTTGCGCTCCACTGCCGCCCAAATCTACAAGCCTGGTTACACCGACTATGGCGAGTCTACCTACAACGGCAATGCCGTAGACGCGCGCCTGCAGCGCCAACAGGCATACGTGCCGATGAAGTTCACCAAGGTGACTATCGTCGACCAGACTGGCAAGGTGTATCCCGACCTCGGCAACATAGTCTACCGTGCCGGCAACCAGATTGCCACGAAGTTGACCAATGTCAAGGGTGAGTCTGCCACCGACAATATAGCCTACGACTTCCTCGTGAAGTGGACTCCCGGTACTGCCGACCATTCCGACACGGGCACGGGCGACTTCTCGTGCGAGAAATTCCAGGGCAACGTGTGCGATGAGATTTACTTCAAGCCACATGCCGAACTGCTCGACCCTTGTTTCCTTGTCTACAAACGCGCCTACGTTGAGAAGGAGTTGAAAGCCAACAGTTGGTACATTGCCTCGTCGCCTCTGCGCGACACTTACGCAGGCGACATGTATGTTCCCGCGGCTGACGGGCGTCAGGAGACCGAGGCTTTCAGCCCGATAACGTTCACAAAGGATAACTTCAGCCGTGTCAAACGACCCGTTTACCAGCGCCAATGGGATCGTCAAGGTGAGGAGACGGTTGACGGGCTTAAAGTCTACAAGCCGTGCGACTACGACGGCACTGTGCAGCGCATCGACACGCTCACCGACCAGTCGCTCAACATAGAGTCGCTCTACTGGAGCCATGTCTACAACAAGGCTGACGAGAGCTATGCCGACGGTCGCGCCTTCTCCATAAAGGCTGGCGACGGCTACACGGTGAATGGCGACGAGACATGGCTCATGCGACTGCCGAAAGCCGACACGCGCTACAATTATTATAAATACGATGGCACGGAGTCTGCTGTCGGCGTGGATGTAGACAAGGCTGAGTGCTACCGCATGGTGGTAAGCCCGAGCACGGAGGAGTCGGCTTACAGTCCCGTCACCGAACCGCTCACCGACGGCATCCACTCGTCCGACCGCTTCCGCATCGTGGGCAACCCATACACAGCCACGCTCAGCGTGCGCCAGTTCCTCAGTGGCAATCCGGCGTTTGAGAACAAGGTGTGGACTCTCACGGCGGGCCATCTGGAGGCATTCACCATTGCTGCTGACGGCGATGACAATGCCGACGACCACCACAACGATGTGCTCATCGAGCCAATGCAGGCTTTCTTCGTGAAGCTGCGCGACGGCGCCACTGCCACATCAGCCTATTTCACCACGGCGATGACTGTCGACCGTTGGGTGAGTGGCGGTACTGCTGTGCGGTCGAAGGCTCCGCAAATCACGCTCACGGCTTCTTCTATGGGGCGCTCGTCATGCGCCAAGGTCGTGATTGACGGTCAAGCCGACAATGGTTTCTGCGATGACGAGGATGCCGAACTGCTTTCCATGGGCGACTTGGACGACATTCCACAGGTCTACACCGTGGCTTCCGATGAGGCTGTGGCTACCAACCGTGTGGCTGACCTCACTTGGCTGCCTGTAGGCATTGTGGCTAATGCCGACGGCGATGCCGATGTAAAGTTTGGTGTCAGCGGCAGTCTGCAGGGGTGCTACAGGCTCTTCGACAGCAAGCTCGGCACATTCACGGAGATAACAAATGGATGCTCTGGGAAGATGAAGGCTGGTGAGCATGGACGCTACTACATAACTACGGCCACGTCTCTGCCTGCAACGCCTGCCGCGACGAATATCAGTTGCTACATGCTTGGCAACGGAACAATAGCCGTGAGCACACCGGTGGGCAACCTTGGCGACATAGATGTATACGCCCTTGACGGCACGTGCATCGTGTCGCGCCATAACATAAATGCTGCAAGTTGCACGCTGAATGTAGGCAGCGGCATTGTAGTGGTGAAGGTTGTGACGGACGACGGCAGACGGCTGGTAAAGAAAATATAAAAACGGAACGGCGGACTCCTGTCCGCCGCTATGCCTGCTTGCTGTAATTAGTTTGGCTGGTATAGCGGCGGACGGGAGTCCGCCGTTCCGTTGCTGGTATAGCGGCGGACGGGAGTCCGCCGTTCCGTTGTTGGTATAGCGGCGGACGGGAGTCCGCCGTTCCGGTTTATTTGCTTCTCAGGTATGTTCGTTGTCCGTAGATTGCTATTACAACGAAGCATACAAACGGCAGGATGAACGACACGTTCACTGCCGGCATACCCATTACTGTTCCGAGGTCGATGATTGAGGCCTGGAGTGGCGGCAGCACGCTTCCGCCAAGGATTGCCATGATAAGACCGGCGGCACCGAATTTGGCGTCGTCGCCGAGTCCGGTCAGGGCAATGCCGTAGATTGTTGGGAACATCAGCGACATGCAGGCACTCACGCCCACAAGACAGTAGAGGCCGTAGATGTTCTGGAGCATTATCACACCGCATGTCAGCACTCCTCCCGCTATGGCGAGTGTCATGAGCAGTCTGCCCGTGTTGAGATAGCGCAGCAGGAAGGTGCACACAAACCTTGATATACAGAATATGCACATGGCAATGATGTTGTAGCGTTGCGATGCCACCTCGGCTGCCTGTTCGGTCATGCCGTCTGCCATAAGCACGCGTGTGCCATACTGGATGATGAATGTCCAGCACATTATCTGCACGCCTACGTAGAAGAACTGTGCCACCACACCTTCGCGGTAGTGGGGCAGGTGAATCAGTCGGCGCAGCGTAGGCATGAAGTTGATGTCGTGGCTCTTGTCGTGTTCCTTGGGCATCTTCACGAGGAAGATGATGATGAACATGGCGAGAATCACCAGTCCGATGATGAGATAGGGATTGATGAGCACCTGCAGGTCATAGTTCTTCACCGCCTCAAAATCCTCTTGCGTGAGCTGGGAGCGTGCGGCGGTGTCGAGCGGACTGAGCTTTGCCTGTATGAAGTTCATGGCAACGAACATTCCGAGCAGCGAGCCGATGGGGTTGAACGACTGTGCGAGGTTGAGCCGTCTTGTTGCCGACGCCTCGCTGCCCATCGACAGGATGTATGGGTTGCTCGATGTCTCAAGAAACGACAGTCCGCACGTCAGTATGAAGTAGGCGAGCAGGAAGGGGTAGTACTCGCCTGTCATCTTTGCCGGGTAGAACAGCAGTGCGCCTATGGCATAGAGCCCCAGTCCGACGAGTACGCCTGCCTTGTAGCTGTACTTGCGTATGAACATCGCGGCAGGGAAAGCCATTGCGAAGTAGCCGCCGTAGAAAGCCACCTGCACCATGGCGCCGTCGGTGGCCGACATGCGGAATATCTTTGAGAAGGCTTTCACCATGGGGTTGGTGATGTCGTTGGCAAATCCCCACAGGGCAAAGCACGACGTGATGAGTATGAACGGAATGACGTAGCTCACGCCGTTCTTCGTGAGGGCGGAATCTTTAACTTCTTTCATTTGGTTGGTATTGTCTTTTTTCTGTCTTTATTCGGTTTATTGTTGGCACCATGTTTATTGCAGTCTTGCTATTCGCCTCATTTCTGTAATGTCGGTTATTTCGCCTTTGGCGAGAGCCTGGGTTAGTATGTTGCCAATGCCTGTTGCCTCTACGGGTCCTGCCTCCACTGGAATGCCGATGGCTTCCTCTGTCAGGCGGTTGAGCAGTCGGTTTTGGGAGCCTCCGCCGATGATGTGGAGCTTTTTTATTGGCGACGGAATCATTTGGTTGAGTGCGCGTGTTGCTGCGGCGTATTTTGCGGCAAGCGACTGCAGGACGAGGCGTGTGGTCTCGGCTTTGTTGGCTGGCGCTTGCAGACGGTGGCTCTCGCAGTAGTCGGTGATGGCTTGCTGCATCGACGCGGGATTTTTGAACGCCGCGTCGTCGACAGGTATAACGGTTGTTATACGCGACTTCCCGGCAGCCGCCAGCAGGGTGTCGTACTGCTGTTCGTCGCCTTCCTCCTTCCATTCGTTCATGAGCCGTTGCAGGAACCAAAGTCCCGTTATGTTTTGCAGGAACGTTATCTTTCCGCCTATGCCACCCTCGTTGGTGAACTCGGCCTGCCGTGCTTCCTCGGTGAGTATCGGCTTGTCGGTCTCCACGCCGAGCAGCGACCACGTGCCGCTGCTGATGAAAGCCACTGGTTGCTCGTCGTCGGTTGCCGGCACGGCAGCCACGGCACTTGCTGTGTCGTGGCTGCCTACGGCTATGACGTCCACCTCGCCGAGTCCCGTCTCCTTGGCGATGTCCTTGCGCAGTCGTCCGCGCACGGTGCCGGGCATGACGATGGGGCAGAAGAGTCGGCGCGGCAGTTGCAGGCGGTCGATGAGTTGCCAGTCCCAGTCGCGTGTGGTGGCGTTGAGCATTTCGGATGTCGAGGCTATGGTGTATTCGGTGTTGGCTTCGCCTGTGAGGAAATAGGAGAAGAGGTCGGGCATGAAGAGCATACGGTCGGCGATTTTCAGTTGCTGACTGTCGTCTGTCTTCATGCTGAGGAGTTGGAACAGGGTGTTAATCTCCATCACCTGTGTGCCGTTCACGGCGTAGTGCTTGGTGCGGTCCTCGTTGGCGAAGAACCTTGCCGCCATGCCTTGCGTGCGCGAGTCGCGGTAGCACACGGGGTTGCCCACGAGATTGCCTTGGCGGTCGATGAGTCCGAAGTCAACGCCCCATGTGTCGATGCCGATGCCGTCGATGTGAAGCCCGAGCTGTGCCGCCTTCTTCAGTCCGGTCTTCATGTCCTCGAAGAGCGCGGGGAAGTCCCAGTAGACATGGTTGCCCAGTCTTACCTGGCGGTTCTGAAAGCGGTGTACAAGCTGCATTGACAGGCGCTTGTTGCCATTGTCATTGGTTATTGTTCCGGCAATTACGCGACCGGAGCCGCCGCCGAAGTCGATAGCTAAATAGGTCATTAGATATGTTGATAATACTTATTTACTTTTCTTGCCGAGCACATAGGCTTCGAGGTCGTCTATTTCCTCGTTGGTGAGCGTGTTGTATTTGCCGCCGCTGAGCACGATGATGCGGCATGCCATCTCAAAGAACATGGCACGCTCGAACACCTCATCGAACGTTTTGCCGCACACCACTTGCCCGTGCTTGAGCATCAGTGCGGAGTTGTGGTTCTGCAGGGCTGCCTTCACAGCCTCGGCAAGTTCGGGTGAGCCGGGGCGGAAATAAGGTATCACGGGAATTTCCCTGCCCACATGGCACGGAATCTCGGCCGTGACGTTGAAGTCCTTCGGTGTCTCGGTCATGCACGACACCACGGTTGCGTATTTCGACTGGAAGTGCAGCACCACGTCGCAGTCAGGACGCTCGCGCAGCACGCCAAGATGAAAACCGCTCTCCATCGACGGTTTAACGCCGTTGAGCACTTCGCCGTCGGCTACACGGCATATTGCCACCTTCTCCTTTGGAAGCGTTGGAACCCATGAGCCGGTGCCCGAGACGAGAGCCTCGTCGCCGATGCGCCATGAGATGTTGCCGCTTGAGCAGAGTGTCAGTCCTGCGTCGCCCACACGGTGGGCTTGGCGCAGGAATTCCTGTATCTGATAATCTTGTATCATAGTATTGTAATGTCTTTAAATTCTCGAATTTCTCTAAATTCTTTAACTTCTCCTATTTATATATCGGTCCGTAGTTCTTGCAAGCGCGGAAGTCGGCGCCCTCCTTGTCCATTCCGAATGCGTTCCATGCGGCAGGACGGAAAATCTTGTCTTCCTCGACGTTGTGCATGCAGACAGGTATGCGCAGGATGGAGCACAGGGTGATGAGGTCGGCTCCGATGTGGCCGTAGGTGATAGCACCGTGGTTGGCACCCCAGTTGTTCATCACGGAGTATACGTCCTTGAACGGTGCCTTGTCGGTGAGGCGCGGCACAAACCATGTGGTAGGCCATGTCGGGTCGGTGCGCTTGTTGAGTATGTCGTGAATCTCGGGATCCACGTCAACGCTCCATCCTTCGGCGAGCTGGAGCACCGGACCGAGACCCTTCACGAGGTTGAGGCGCACCATAGTCATAGGCATACCGCCCTTCGACAGGAAGTTCGACGAGAAGCCGCCGCCACGGAAGTAGTCGCGGTTGGCGGGATACCATGTCGTTGCCTTGAGGCAAGCGTCGATGTCCTCGTCGGTCATCTTCCAGAAGTGCTTCATCACGGGGTTGCCCTGCTCGTCGGTTGCTGCGCCCGTGGCGTCGAGCGTTGTGGCGCCTGAGTTGATGAGGTGAATCATGCCGCCGGCTGCGCGTCCTGTGAGTTCCTTGCCGGTCACGCGCTTCACTGCCTCGGGACTCCAGTAGGTGCGTATGTCGGAGAACATCTGTGAGCGTCCGGTCAGCAAGTGGTTGAGGAGCATGGCCACGCCGTTGCAGGCGTCGTTCTCGGTGGCGAGGATGGTGGGCTGTCGTGCTCCGTTCCAGTCGAACGACGTGTTGAGCAGAGCCTCGGGGTAGTCGCCGTTGGGATAGAAGTCGGTCCACTGGCGCTGTCCCTGGAATCCTCCGGCGATGGCGTTGTGTCCGATGGCCTCTTCCTTGAAGCCCAGCTCGGCAAGTTTCTGGTTGCCGTGCATGAGGTCGCGCATGATTATCATCGACTTCACTACAAACTCCCAGTCCTTGTCCTTCTCCTCGCGGGTCTTTTTCTTCTCAGGACGGTTGCCTATGTCCTCGCCCTCGTTCACCATGCAGTGCTCACGTGTCCACGCCATGGCCTTCTCGTATTCCTCGTGGTCGTATATTCCTTCGGTCATGCGGCGTATAATCTCGGTGAGGTCGACACTCTCGTTGCGCATACCGAGATATTCCTGGAAGAAGTCGGGGTTGACGATGGATCCGGCTATGCCCATGCAGGCGCTGCCCATCGACAGGTATGACTTGCCGCGCATCGTTGCCACGGCCTGTGCAGCGCGTGCGAAGCGCAGAATCTTCTCAGCCACGTCGGCCGGTATGGAGTCGTCGGCAAGATCCTGCACGTCGTGTCCGTAGATGCCGAAGGCTGGCAGACCCTTCTGGGCGTGTGCGGCGAGAACAGCTGCAAGGTATACAGCGCCCGGACGCTCCGTTCCGTTGAATCCCCATACAGCCTTGGGCCAGTAGGGGTTCATGTCCATGGTCTCGGCTCCGTAGCACCAGCATGATGTCACGGTGATGGTGGCGCCCACGCCCTCGCGCTCGAACTTCTCGGCACATGCGGCGCTCTCGCCCACGCGTCCTATTGTTCCGTCGGCAATGATGCACTCCACGGGTGAGCCATCGATGTTGCGCACGTTTTCGGTGATGAGCTTCGCCACCGACTTTGCAAGATTCATTGTTTTCTCTTCGAGGCTTTCACGCACGCCTCCCTGTCGTCCGTCGATGGTTGGGCGGATTCCAATTTTCGGGTACTTGTTCATAGGTTTCTGTTAGGTTTTTAATATTTTGGTTTGTTAATTTGACATTAGTAGATTGTGGATGCAAATGTAGTAATAAAAATTGGGGTGGAGGAGAAAACGAGGGGAAATTAAATAAAATTAAATGAAAGATAATGGAAGACAATGAAAGAAGATGGAAGACAATGGAAGACAACAGAGACAACAAAGGACAACTTTTGGCCGTGCCAACTCGGCACGGCAGAAGTTACCGGCATTTAATCATATCTGTGCCGAGTTTTTTCCATGCTGTGCCGAGTTTCTTTTCGCCACGCCGTGCCGAGTTTCTTTCCGCCACGCTGTGCCGAGTTTCTTTCCGCCACGCCGTGCCGAGTCTCTTTTCGCCACGCCGTGCCGAGTTTCTTTTCGCCACGCCGTGCCGAGTTGGCACGGCTAAAAGTTGTCCCTTGTTGTCTTTATTGTCTTTATTGTCTTTATTGTCTTCTTTATAATTTATAAGAGACTTTGTCTTTACATCATTGGCGGTCTGTGTCCGCCGCCCATCGGTGGCGGTCCCATTGGTGGCCGTCCACCTCCGAAGCCGCGTCGGTTGCCAGGTCCGTCGCCCGGCATACCGTTGCCGCGCCGTGCCTGTTTGCCTCCGAATATGTTGAGGCGGTAGACCACGTGGAGCATGGCGTAGCTGTTGATGGAGTTGTACTCCACGTCGCTGCGGCTCATGGCAGACACCGTGCGCGAGAAGTTGCTCTGGTTGGCGAGGATGTCGTAGAACTGGAGCGACACGGTGAGCGCCTTGCCGCGCAGGAAGCCCTGCGACACTTGCGCGTTCCATATCAGCTCGTTGGTGTTCATCGAGTTGTCGGAGTAGCCTCGGCGCGAGTTCTGGTGCAGGTCGGTGGAGAGGCTTGTGCCCCATGGAGCCGTGAGGTTGATGGTGCCGCCGTAGGCAAACTGCCACGTGTCGAGGTTTGACGATGCCTGCAGGTTGTTGCGCGTGTGCATGTAGTTCATGGAGCCGTCGAGCTCCACTTCGAGCCACGAGTTGCGGTAGCTCATGGCGAGTCGTTCGCCGAGAGTTGTCGACTTGGTGATGTTGCGCTGTGAGCTGGTGTTACTGCCGAGTGCGAGGTAGCCCACGCGGTTCTGGTAGTCGAGGTTGGTGAAGGTGTTGATGTTCCAGTAGCCCGTGGTGTCGATGGCCATGTTGAAGATGAACATTCCGCCTGCGTTCCAGTTGCCGTTGATGTTCTCCGGCCGGGTGGTTCGTCCGCCCGTCTTGTCATCGTAGGTCACGCGGTAGCCGATGCTGTTGCGCGTGTTGGAGTAGTTGAGGCTCGCCATGATGGCCATCTGGTGCTTTTGGATGTAGTTGTTGTACTCGGCGCGCAGGTTGTTGGTGAACGACGGTTTCAGTCCGGGGTTACCC
>JBNMLZ010000027.1:0-24731 GCA_050875085.1 Prevotella sp.
CTCAAGCACGTCAAGTTCCTCATGCGTCATCGTACTATACCGTCTTGCCAATTCACGGGCTATGTCACGCGTGTTAGTACTGACTATTTCTTTCATAGATACCTTCCTTTCTTTTTATGCTTTCTCAGTATTTTTAGTTATCAATATTCTCATCCAGTCCTTCTTGTAAAGGAACGGTTTAGTCGAGTTTCAGCACAGCGAGGAATGCCTTCTGCGGCACCTCCACGTTGCCTATCTGCTTCATGCGCTTCTTGCCCTTCTTCTGCTTTTCGAGCAGCTTGCGCTTGCGGCTCACGTCGCCACCGTAGCACTTCGCGGTCACGTCCTTGCGCACGCACTTGATAGTCTCGCGGGCTACAATCTTGGCGCCGATGGCAGCCTGGATTGCAATGTCGAACTGCTGGCGCGGAATGAGGTCCTTGAGCTTCTCGCACATCTTGCGGCCCATGCTCACGGCATTGTCCTGATGTGTCAAAGCCGACAGCGCGTCGACGGGCTCGCCGTTGAGCAGGATGTCGAGCTTGGCAAGGCGCGACGGGCGGAAGCCGTCGAGATGGTAGTCGAACGAGGCGTAGCCCTTGCTTATCGACTTCAGCTTGTCGTAGAAGTCAATCACTATCTCGCCCAGCGGAAGCATGAAGTGAAGCTCCACGCGATTGCCGCTCACATACTCCTGGTTGATCAGCTCACCGCGCTTGTCGAGGCAGAGCGTCATGATTGGACCGATGAAGTTGGTCGTCGTGATGATGGTGGCGCGTATGTACGGCTCCTCGATATGGTCGATGAGCGTCTGTTCGGGCAGACCCGACGGGTTGTGCACCTCCTTCACGCCGCCGTGCTTGTCGTAGACCATATAGGAAACGTTTGGCACGGTGGTTATCACGTCCATGTTGAACTCGCGGTCGAGACGTTCCTGCACAATCTCCATGTGCAGGAGTCCGAGAAATCCGCAGCGGAAACCGAATCCGAGAGCCACCGACGACTCCGGCGAGAATGTCAGCGACGCGTCGTTGAGCTGCAGTTTCTCAAGCGAGGCGCGCAGGTTCTCGTATTCGCTCGGGTCTATCGGGTAGACACCGGCAAACACCATTGGCTTCACTTCCTGGAAACCGGCTATCGCCTTGTCGCACGGACGAGCCACATGGGTGATGGTGTCGCCCACCTTAACCTCGGTGGCGTCCTTGATGCCCGAGATGATGTAGCCCACCTCTCCGGTGCCGAGCACGTCGCGCGGCACCATGTCCATCTTCAGCACGCCCACCTCGTCGGCGACGTATTCCATGCCGGTGTTGAAAAACTTCACCTTGTCGCCCTTGCGTATCTCGCCGTTCTCAATCTTGAAGTAGGCGATGATGCCGCGGAACGAGTTGAACACCGAGTCGAAGATAAGCGCCTGCAACGGAGCCTTGGGGTCGCCCGTTGGGTGCGGCACGCGCTCTACGATAGCCTGCAGGATGTCGTCAACGCCCTCGCCGGTCTTGCCCGACGCGCGCAGGATGTCCTCGCGCTTGCAGCCGATAAGCTCCACAATCTCGTCCTCCACCTCGTCTGGCATTGCGCTCGGCATGTCAATCTTGTTGAGCACAGGAATAATCTCCAGGTCGTGCTCTATCGCCATATAGAGGTTGGATATTGTCTGTGCCTGCACGCCCTGCGTGGCGTCAACCACGAGCAGCGCGCCCTCGCAGGCGGCAATACTTCGCGACACCTCATAAGAGAAATCCACGTGTCCCGGGGTGTCTATAAGATTGAGAATGTATGTCTGTCCGTTGTGCTTGTACTCCATCTGGATGGCGTGGCTCTTGATTGTGATGCCGCGCTCGCGCTCCAGATCCATGTCGTCAAGCATCTGGCCCTCAGTTATCTTGATTGTTTGTGTGCGCTCCAACAATCGGTCGGCAAGTGTTGACTTGCCGTGGTCGATGTGGGCAATAATACAGAAATTTCTTATATTGTCCATTGATATATATCAGTTTTATGTGCAAAGTTACTTGTTTTTTCTGACAAATGGGTAACTTTGCATAAGAAAATTAAAACAAACAAATGAAACATATTTTGCTTTGCTGCGTCATTGGCAGTGCCATGCTGTGCGGTTGCCATGAGAGTATTGAGAAGCGTGCCCAGCGCGAGGCGCGTGAATACACCGAGAAATACTGCCCCACTCCTGTGCAGAACTACACGCGCACCGACAGCGTGGCTTTCGACATACCGACAAAGACCTACCACTACTATTGCTCTGCCACCGGTGTGCTTGACGACCCGAAAGTGTTCAACCTCAACCGCGACAAACTCACACAGGCATTGCTCGCCAACGTGAAAGAAAACACGGCTTTCCGCACCTACAAAAAGGCAGGATTTGCCTTCCAGTGGACTATAAGGTCGGACAAAGACAAAAAGACTGTGTACTACGACCGCAAATTCACGGCTAAAGACTATAAATAAACGGCTAAAGACTATAAATAAACGGCTAAAGACTATAAAATAATTAGAAGACTACAAACAAAAATAGAAGACAACAGAGACAACAAGGGACAACTGTTTTGCCGTGCCAACTCGGCACGGCTGAGATTACCGATATTTTGCTACTGGTTGAATTTTACAGTTCTTATCCATAGGATTTACAGCTCTTATCCATAGGATTTGCTGTTCTTATCCGTAAGATTTGCTGTTCTTATCCGTGGCGGAGGTCTCCGGCCTCCGCATCAGCCATTTCAGTAATCTCAGCCGTGCCGAGTTGGCACGGCCTAAAGTTGTCCCTTGTTGTCTCTGTTGTCTTCTATTTTTGTCTTTCCTCAAAGAAGATTTTCTATTTTTCTTTCTCTTCTTTTGTCTTCGGCAGCACCAGGTTCAGCACCACGCCAATCACTGCCGAGAGTCCGATGCCCGAGATGGCGAACGAGCCGCTGGAGAGCACCGCGCCGCCGAGTCCCATGGTGAGCATGACGGATATGATAATCACGTTGCGTGTCTGGTTCATGTCCACCTTATTCTGCACGAGGTTCTGCACGCCCACGCTTGCGATGGTTCCGAAGAGCAGCAACATGATGCCGCCCAGCACAGCCTGTGGGATTGACTGGAGCAGCGCGCTCAGCTTGCCGACAATGGAGAAGCATATTGCTGTGACGGCAGAGATGCGTATCACGGCCGGCGACGTGACCTTGGTGATTGACATGGCGCCAGTCACCTCCGAATATGTTGTCTCTGGAGGACCGCCAAGGAATGCCGACACAAGACAGGCGCATCCGTCGCCGAGCATCGTGCGGTGTATGCCTGGGTCTTCAACGAAATCCTTGCCTGCCACTGCGCCGACAACATACACGTCGCCAATGTGCTCAAGCACAGGGGCGATGGCAACAGGAATCATGTAGAGGAACGGCGCCCACTCGAAGTGGGTTATCGTGTCGAAGCCAACAGGCATCGCTATCCATGAAGCGGCGGCAACGCCACTGAAGTCCACCACGCCCATGCAGATGGCGATGATATAGCCAACGACAACGCCCGAGATGATTGGCACGAGCTTCATCATGCCACGGCAGAACGTGAGCACGATGATTGCCGTGATGAGCGACGCGAAGGCAAGTATCCAGTTGGTCTTCGCCATGTCCACGGCACTGCCCGAGAGCGAGAGTCCGATGAGAATGATCACCGGGCCGATGACCACGGGCGGGAATATGCGGTCGAGCAGTTTCTTGCCCTGCCACTTTACGAGTGCGCTGACCACGAAGTAGACGAGCGACACGGCTGTCAGTCCGGCGAGCGTGCCCGGCAGTCCCCACTGCTTTGTGGCGGCGATGATAGGGGCGATGAATGCGAATGACGAGCCAAGGAAAATAGGCACTTTTCCTTTTGTAATGAAATGGAAGATGAAAGTTCCAATTCCGGCAGTGAAGAGCGCAGTGGCTGGATTGATGCCTATGAGCAACGGCACGAGCACCGTTGCGCCGAAGGCAACAAAGAGGAACTGAACACCCACTATGGTCTTCTTGCCGAGTGATAGTTGTTCTGTGTCCATTGAAAAATTTTTCAGGTTGGTTGATGTTTGAATTACTGATACAATACAGGGCTAATATCCCATTTCTTCAAGTGCCGTTGCCAACTGGTCGGGGCAACTTGTCGGCTTCATTCCGCAGGTGAT
Source organism: Prevotella sp. (assembly GCA_050875085.1). Classification (GTDB taxonomy): domain Bacteria; phylum Bacteroidota; class Bacteroidia; order Bacteroidales; family Bacteroidaceae; genus Prevotella. The sequence goes on from JBNMLZ010000027.1 coordinate 4,136, forward strand.
GCCCTTCAAAGCATCCTTTATCTCAGAAGCCTTCTTGCCTATTGCAAGGGCACAAATGCCCTTTAGGTTGCCGTTGCAACCGCCCACAAACGAGAGGTTGCGGATAATGCCGTCTTGGTCGACGTCGATGGTGATGAGGCGGCTGCATGTGCCGCGGGTTACGTATTCCATAATAATGTATATTAAAACAAAAGCCCTACCCCCAACCCCTCCCCGAAAGGGAGGGGAGTAGTATGCAATGACTAATTAAAGCAGCCAATCTATATATTATATATCATATAAATATATATAATCAACATATCATATATATAATCAACATATCATATATATAATCAACATATCATATATATAATCAATATATCATAATATTTCCGCTGCAATCGTCACATATCACTCCCCTCCCTTTCGGGGAGGGGTTGGGGGTAGGGCTTTTCGTATTATTCCTCTACTGGAGCCTCCTCCGGCTTCATGTTGGTGTAAACGTTCTGCACGTCGTCGAACTCCTCAAGGCGCTCTACCATCTTGTCGATGGTGGCACGCTGCTCGGCGTCAACGTCCTTCAGGTCGTTAGGAACGTAGGTGAACTCACCACCGATGTCCTCGAAGCCCTGGTCCTCAAGGAACTTCTGGATCTGTGCGTAAGCCTTCACGTCGTCGCCGTAGATGGTGATTGTGCCTTCCTCGTCGTCCTCGTCATACTCGTCCTCAACGTTGAAGTCGATAAGCTCAAGGATAAGCTCCTCCATGTCCACGCCGTCCTTCTTCTTGAATGTGAACACACACTTGTGGTCGAAGAGGTAAGACAGGGAGCCTGTTGTGCCGAGAGTGCCGTTGAACTTGTTGAACACCGAGCGGACGTCACCCACGGTACGTGTGGTGTTGTCGGTCAGTGTGTCTACGAAGATGGCAACTCCGTGAGGGCCATATCCCTCGTAGGTCACTTCCTTGTAGTCGCTCTGGTCCTTGCCCATAGCGTTCTTGATGGCACGCTCGATGTTGTCCTTCGGCATGTTCTCGCGCTTGCAAGTGGCGATGATTGAACGGAGTGACGGGTTGTTCTCTGGTTCCGGACCGCCTGCCTTTACGGCGATGGCAATCTGCTTGCCCAGACGGGTGAATGTCTTGGCCATGTGGCCCCAACGCTTCAGCTTGGTAGCTTTGCGGTATTCAAATGCTCTTCCCATTTTATTATTTTGGATTTTATTTTTATTTGTTACTTATTTTCTTTTAGTCGGAGGCGTTGAGCTCCCGCTCAACGCTTGATATTGCTACGGTTGGCATTGTGTTGAGCGGGAGCTCAACACCTCCAATTAGCGCAGCTCTGCTCCCAACTTCTGCTTGAGGTTGTTGATGAGCTTGTTCATGATGGCCTCAATCTGCTTGTCGTTGAGAGTCTTCGACTCGTCCTGCAGGATGAAGTTCACGGCGTAGCTCTTCTTGCCCTCGGGCAGGTTCTTGCCCTCGTACACGTCGAACAGCTCGACGCTCTTGAGGAGCTTCTTCTCGGTCTGGCGGGCAATCTGCTCAATCTGCTCAAACTGCACGCTCTTGTCGATGAGCAGGGCGAGGTCGCGGCTGACCGACGGGAACTTGCTGATGTCATGATAGAGCACCTCGTTCTTCTTGATGGCGCGCATGATGTTGTTCCAGTTGATGTCGGCGTAGAACACTTCCTGGTCGATGTCGGCCTTCTTCAGGAGCTTATGGCTCACGGTGCCCATCTCGCAGAGCACCTTGCCGGAACGGGCCTTCAAAGCGAGCGCCTTGCCGAAGATGTTGTTGTCGGATGTCTCGGTAACAACGATGCCCGGGTTGACGCCAAGGCGTGTAAAAATGTTCTGCACGTAGGCCTTCAGCTCGTAGAACGACGACTTCTCGTCGGCATGAGCCCATGAGCCTTCAACGCGCTTGCCCGTTACCCACATGCCGAGGTGAAGTTCCTCGGTGTAAGCCTTTATCGGGTCCTCGTCGTTCTTCTTCTCCGGCGAGTAGTGGTAGCAGTTGCCGAACTCGAAGAAGCGCAAGTTAGGCATCTTGTGGTTGACGTTGCGGCAGATGCTCTCCAAGCCACCGAACAGCAGTGTCTGGCGCATGACACCGAGGTCGGAGCTGAGCGGGTTCATCACCTTGACGGTGGTCTCCTCGGTGTAGCGGTTAAGCTCGGTGTAGTAGGCAGTCTTCGTGAGCGAGTTGTTCATTATCTCGCGGAAGCCGCAGCCGACGAGCTGCTCGCCGATGACGTTCTGCAGGTGGTAAGCCTTGTCTGCCTCGCCGAGGATGGTCAGCGTGCTGTTGAGACGTGTCGGTATCTCCACATTATTATATCCGTAGATGCGGAGGATGTCCTCAACGACGTCGCACGGACGCTGCACGTCAACGCGGTAAGCCGGAACGTCAAGCTCCAGGCCTGTCTCCGACTCAGAGAGAACCTTCATGTCGAGGCTCTCGGCGATTGACTTTATCATGTCGTTGCCAATCTTCTTGCCAATCAAGCGGTCGACATACTCATAGTCGAGCTGCACATGGGCGTCCTCAATCTTGTTGGGATAAACATCCTTAATCTCCATGCTCACCTTGCCGCCAGCCAACTGCTTGCACAGGATGGCAGCCTGCTTCAGAGCGTAGATGATGCCGTTGGGGTCGATGCCACGCTCGAAGCGGTAGCTTGCGTCGGTGCTCAGTCCGTGGCGGCGCGCGCTCTTGCGGATCCATGTCGGATGGAAGTAGGCGCTCTCAAGCACCACGTTCTTTGTTGTGTCGTATGTGCCTGAGCCCTTGCCGCCGAAGATGCCGGCAATGCACATCGGCTCCTCAGCGTTGCAGATGCTGAGGTCGTGCTCGCCGAGAGTGTGCTCCTCGCCGTCGAGAGTGACGAACTTGGTGCCCTCCGGCTGGGTGCGCACCACAATCTTGTGGCCCTTCACCATGTCGGCGTCGAAGCAGTGCATCGGCTGGCCGTATGCCATCATCACATAGTTGGTGATGTCGACGATGTTGTTGATAGGACGCAGGCCAATCACCTTGAGCTTGTTCTGGAGCCACTCCGGACTTTCCTTCACGTCGCATCCTGTGATGCTCACGCAGGCATAGCGCTTGCAAGCCTCGGTGTTGTCAATCTCCACGTCGATGGGCAGGTCGTTGTTGTCGACAGTGAACTCAGAGCAGTCGGGACGGTGGAGCGATGTCTCGTGTCCGTTGCGCTTGAGCCATGCGTAGAGGTCGCGTGCCACGCCCCAGTGGGAGAGGGCGTCGGAACGGTTGGCGGTGATGTCAATCTCGATGAGCCAGTCGCTCTCCAGATGATAGTATTCGGCAGCCGGCTGACCGACAGGCGCATCCTCCGGCAGCACGATGATGCCGTCGTGGCTTGTGCCCACGCCAATCTCATCCTCGGCACAAATCATGCCAAGGCTCTCGACACCGCGGAGCTTTGATTTCTTGATAACGAATTCCTTGTCGCCGTCGTAGAGCACGCAGCCAAGGTCGGCAACGATAACCTTCTGACCGGCAGCAACATTCGGTGCGCCGCAGACAATCTGCTGTGGCTCGCCCTTGCCCAGGTCAACGGTTGTTATATGCAAGTGGTCTGAATTCGGATGCAGTTCGCAAGTCAACACCTTGCCCACGTACAGTCCCTTCAGTCCACCCTTGATGGTCTGTACTTCTTCAAGAGCGTCCACTTCGAGTCCGCATGATGTCAGCGCGTCGGCTGTCTGCTGCGGGGTAAGGTCGAAATCGACATACTCCTTAAGCCATTTATATGAAATCTCCATATATTATATAATGATATTTAAGTATACTCAAAACTTGCTGCAAAATTAATAAAAATTGGAAAAGTAGGCAACATTTTGCATGATTTTATTGTTTCAGCGCCTATCCTGTCGCGAGGGTATTGTTACGGGAGTCCTGTAATCACATTACAAAGCTTTTGTAACGCGATTACAAAGCAATGGTAACACGGTTACAAAATAACGGTAATGGCATTACAAAAAATTGGTAATGAAGTCAAAAAAAAATTGGCAATGAAGTAAAAAAGAATTTATCAATGAAGACAAATGAAAATAAGGTATCAAAACTTGCAACAGGCTCTTGTCCGTGGCGGAGGTCTCCGGCCTCCGCCACGGATGGGAGTCCTGTTTGCAAATAAGTTTAATAAGCCTCGCGATACTTGTTCTCGTCCTTGTCCTGCAACATGGACAGGTAGCTCTGGTAGCGTGAGGCTGCGATGTAGTGGTCTTCAACAGCCTTGAGCACGGCGCATCCCGGTTCGTGGGTGTGGGTGCAGTTGTTGAAGCGGCAGTCCTTCGAGAAGTGGAATATGTCCTTGAAATAGCTCGTGAGTTCTTCGGGTTCGATGTCGAACGTGCCGAATCCCTTTATTCCCGGAGTGTCTATCAGGTAGCCACCCTCTGGAAGCTGGAGCATTTCGCTGAACGTTGTGGTGTGCATGCCGGTGTTGTGGGCATCGCTGATTGACGACGTCCGCAGGTTGGCACCGGGCAGAATATGGTTGATGAACGTTGACTTGCCCACGCCGCTGTTGCCGCTCAACAGGGTTATCTTGTCCTTGAGGAGCGGCTTGATGTCGTCCATGCCAAGTCCGGTGGTAGCCGACACCGCCATGCACTTGTAGCCTATTGTCTCGTAGAGCGTCATCATCATCTGCTGGTAGTGGCGCTCCTCGTCGGACAGGATGTCGGTCTTGTTGAACACGAGCACCGTCGGCACGCTGTAAGCCTCAGCCGTGGCAAGGAAACGGTCGATGAAGATGGTGCTCGTCTGCGGATGGTTCACGGTGACGATGAGGAAAGCCTGGTCAACGTTGGCAGCGATGATGTGGCTCTGCTTGCTCAGGTTCTGCGACTTGCGTATGATGTAGTTGCGGCGGTCGCAGATGGCGGTGATGAAAGCGGTTCCCTCCTGGTTGCGCACAATCTCCACATGGTCGCCCACAGCCACCGGGTTGGTGCTGCGTATGCCCTTCAAGCGGAAGTTGCCCTTTATCTTGCAGTCGACGTTCTGTCCGTCCTCGGTACGCACGGTGTACCAGCTGCCAGTGTTCTTGATTACTAAACCTCGCATCAGTCAGCCTTACACTGTCATTATCTCTTTCTGCTTTGCGGCGAGCAGGTCGTCAACCTTCTTCACGAACTTGTCGTGGATTTTCTGCAGGTCGTTCTCGGCATCCTTCTCAAGGTCCTCAGAGAGTCCATCCTTGATTGCCTTCTTGAGCTTGTCCTTTGTCTCCTGGCGCGCGTTGCGGATTTCCACCTTAGAGCGCTCGCCAATCTTGTTGCACTGCTTCACGAGCTCCTTGCGGCGCTCCTCGGTAGGCTGCGGTATGCCGAGACGGATAATCTCGCCGTTGTTCTCGGGAGTGATGCCCACGTCGCTGTCCATGATTGCCTTCTCGATGTCGCGTATCTGCTTCTTGTCGAACGGGCGGATGGCGATTGTGCGTGGGTCGGGCACAGTAACGTTGGCAACCTGGTTCAGCGGAACCATTGAGCCCCATGAGCTCACGCGCACACCGTCGAGGATGGCCACATTAGCGCGTCCGGCGCGGATGCGTGCCAACTGCTCTTCCAAGTACATGGCACCCATTTCCATGCGCTCTTCGGCAGCGTTCAATGTTTCTTTTACGTCTATCATAATTAATATGGTATTTGTTTTTAAATTGTTTCGTGACGATTCACATTGCAAATTTAGTGAAAATCCTTGACATTGAGCAAGAATAGCGCCAAAATATTACAATAATCGCTACACGTACTTCAGCATTTCGTCGAGACGTGTTATCACGGCGTCGCAGATGGATTCGTCGGCGGGCTTGTCTTCCCACTGCCGTCCCTTTATCCAGATGGCATGGCAACCGAGTTGCTTGGCTGGCACGATGTCCTTGGTGTAGGTGTCGCCGACGACGAGCACCTCAGATGCGGGCAGGTCGAGGGCACACACGCCGAGGGCGAATATCGCCGGATTGGGCTTGCGCACGCCAACGACAGCCGACTCTATCACTTCCTTGAAGTAGCCGTCGAGATGGGCGTCGCGGAGCACTGTGCGTATGTTGCCGTAGAAGTTAGACACGAGCACCATCGGCAGTCCTGCCTGGCGCAGGCGGTCGAGCACAAGGCGGTTCTCGTTGAGCAGTGCGGTGGTGGCATCATTGATGTGGGTAGCCACAATCAGCGCGGTGGAGTCGAGTTCGGCGTCGTCGATGTCGAGGCGCATGGTCAACTCCTCCTGTTTGTCGGCGTCGTCCTTGCCTGTGGGGAGCAGTTCGCGTCCGGAAAGGAACTGGAGTTGCAGGCGCAGTTTCTCGCGCAGGATGTCGATGAAGTGGAAGTCGGGCAGCACGATGGGGTTAACCGCCAAGGCGCGCTCGCCATACACGTAGGCGTCGCGGTAGGATTGCTTGTCGATGTTGATGCCACAGCTCTGGTAGGCATCCCATATCACTTCCGACCAATGGTCGCCACGGGTGTCGAGCGTGCCTCCGTAGTCGAAGATCACGCCCTTGATAGTTGTTTTTTGCATGGTGTTATTATTAATTATTGTCGTTGTTTTCGTCATTGTTGACTGCCTTCTTGTTGCCAATCTTTATGAGCAGGATGCCGATGGCTATCCAGAACAGCTCACGCAGACGGGTGATAAGACCTGTGTAAACTCCGAGCGCACCAGTGAGATGGAGTCCGTCGACGGCAAGGGCGAGTCCGCCCTCACGCGAGCCGAGCTGCATCGGGGTGAAGAATATGAGGTTGCTGAACAGCGACGAGAAGGCGAGGATGAGTATTGAGTCGACAATGCTCACGCCTGAGTTGAAAGCCAGCAATATGAGGTAAATCTCAAAGCTCTGGAGTATGCGCGCCGAGAGTTCCAGGAGGAGCGACGAGTAGAACGTGCGCTTGTGCTGCTGGTGGAGCATGGCTATCTGCGAGTCAATCTGTTCGAGCGTGTCCTTCTTCGACTCGGCGAAGCGACGTGCCCAGCCCTTCACGAAGGGGATGTGGGTCAGGAGGCGTATGCCCTTCTGCGCCATGCCCGTCTTGTAGCCGCGCGAGAAGAAGTAGATGCCGAGCAGGCAGAAGCAGGCTATCACGGCGAGCAGTATGCCCATCGACACTCCCACGGGATTGAAGGCGATGAAGAGGAATATCGAGAGGAACCAGAACCAGAAGTGCGAGAAGATGTGCATCATCACGTAGAGTATCACTGACGATGTGGCCTTGCTCACGCCTGTATACGGCTTCAGCTCCATTATGCGGTAAGGCTCGCCGCCCATGAGTCCGCAGGGCGTGGTGTAGTTGAGCGCGAAACCGCTGACCGTGAGCTTGTAGACGCGCCAGAAGGAGAGTCCCTTGCACTTGCCCTCATCGTTGATGATGAGATACCACGAGAGCGTGTTGACGAGATACACCACAAGCCACAGGGCGAGGATGAGCGGGAAGTAGATTCCCACTTTCAGCAGATAGCGCCAAATGTCGGTATAGTCCATGTCCATTGTGCACAGCATTATGATGATGGCTGCTATGCCGAATGCCATGAAGAAGTTGCGAAACTTGTTGCTCATAGAATAATGTTATTTGTTTGTATAGCTGTCGATTTTTGCCAGCAGTTCACAGCACAGGCGCTCGTGGCGGTAGTGCATGTAGATGTAGACGGCTGAGAACACGACGATTTCAACTGCCGGATATATCCACGGCTTACGCACGAGGATGCTTATGAAGAGCGTGATGCTGCGCCAGTTGAAGGTCAGGAAGTTGGTGTATTTCATCAGCGGCAGGCTGCCCTTGCGGAAGTCCTTGCGAAGCTGCTCGGGCAACTGCTCGGGGAAACGCTGGCGTATGGCAGCCTTCAGCTTCTGGAACCACGGTGTGGCTTTCTCCTGCGCACTGGTGTAGTTGACGTAGAAGAACTGGAAGAGCTTCTGCAGCGGCTGGCCCTTCCATGTCATCTGGCGGAATATGTCGACCTGCTTTGAGGCGTCGTCCATCTCGCTGCCATCCTTGCCGTTAAGGAAGAAGAGGTGTATCTGGCGGTAGTAGTCGGCAAGACGGCACTGGCGCGCGTGGCACAGAAAGCCGCTTATGATGCAGAGCACCCATATCCACAGACCCCATTCGGGTGTCAAGCGGATGCATATCGCCACGTAGATGGATATGAACCAGAAGTCGCCTGCGGCTCCGTCGAGTATTCGTCCGAGCGCGCTCTTCTGGTTGGTGAGGCGGGCGAGCTGTCCGTCGCAGCTGTCATACATGTTGGCCCATATCAGGAGCAGGATGCCGACGATGTTCACCGTCATGTTGTCGAACCCGAAACAGATTCCGGCACCAACGCCGAGGAAGATGGAGAGTATGGTCACGACATTAGGTGTGACATGAAGCATACGGAAAAAGCGTGCCCACTGATAACCTATCGGACGGTAGAAATAAATGTCGATGTGCTCCTCTGTGTCAGAAGACTTGAGGGTTGACTTAAATTCACTGTTACTCATTGTTATATTATTTAATTGGAGGTGTCGAGCTCCCGCTCGACACTATATTCATCATTTCTGTTGCATGTTCTTCAATATCGCAATCGCGATATTGAACGCCGCCTCCTCGCGGCACGGCGCAAAGCTTGGCCAGTCGTTGAAGTCGATTATCTTCAGCGTGCCGTCGTCAGCCACAACGCAGTCGCCGCCATAGACCGGCACCCCAAGCATACGCGCAGCCTTGTCGGCTTCGAACTTGAGAAGGTTGGTGTCGAACTTAATGCCACGCGCGTCGCCATTGATTACCTCAAGTCCGAACTTCGAGCGGTGGCCACACTTCGACGGGTAGAACCAGTAGAAGAAGTCGGTGCCCTCGACGCCATAGAACTTGATGAGGTCGCCACGCAGATGCTCGTTGACAACCACCGACTCCACGCCACGCTTCCAGAAGTCACCGAGCAGGCGCTCCGCCTCCTCGGCAGACTGCACGTAGCAGGTGTCCTCCTTCTGCTGCGCGCAACCGTCGCCACGCTTCAGCCAGCAGGGATAGTCAACATCGTCAGCCATGGCACCACCTTTCTCTATTATGCGGCTGTCGGGATAAGCCACACCCCCATCGATGAACATCTCGGTCATCGTGCGGCGTATGCAGTTGTCAACACCACGGCTGCTGTTGACAACCGTCTTGCCGCCATGACGCTCAATGCGGTCGAGGGCATCGAGGGCGCGCTTGCTGCGTGCCATGCTGAAGAAGGCGTCAACATCGGTCTTTACAGCCGCCTCATCGGGATTTTCAATCACACCGTTGTCGGCAGCACGCTGCATGGCAGCCTCAACGGTCTCTGCCTTGGTGTAGAACTCCTTCTCGCCGAGCATACGAACCTCTGCTCCGAGAGCCTCAAGGTTTGTCTTCACGGCGTTCATTATGGCAGCATCGTTGTCGACACAGTTGGGCGAATACTCGTTGCCACGGCACACGCCCACAAGCTTGCGGCCTGCAAGCGGATGAAGGAAAGCTTCTGCCTTGACGATGTCGTCGCGATGGTCAACGTCAAGAATCTTGTTTATCGGGTATGCCTCAAGCTTCAGACCCTCAGCAACGAGCTGGCGCTGGAAGTTGCGCATACGGCTCATGCCCTGCTCCATGCAGTGGTCGAGCACGTCGAGGGCGCGGTCGCCAAGACAGTAGATGCCGCCAGAGATAAGATAGTCGCCAGGCTCCTGACTGTCGTGGAAACCGGTGATGCGCGGCAGACGGTGGGAACCTTGCTTGTCGAGCAGGCTGACACCGTCGGCATCGGTCTGCTCCTCAACGCCCACCCACAGAGGCTTCTCGTCGTCAACAAACGGAGTCACAGCCATGCAGCCGTCGATGTCCTTGGCTGAGGCGAAATGGCGTATGTATTTCTTGAATTCCTCTTCACGGAAGATGGTGTCTACCGTGGTCAGGCAGAAACGCTCACCACGAAGATACGGCGACAGCGCGTGCAGACTGTGCATCGAGCTTGGCGTCGTCTTCACGACGAGACGCAAGGGCACGGGCAGACTGAGAGCCTCGATATGCTCACGCACTGTCGTGCTCCATTCGTTGACTATCACTACTATTTCTGTGGCTCCGCAATCCACGAAGATGCGCAACAGGCGCTCTATCATCGGTTCGCCGCATACTTGTACAAGAGGTTTTGGCTGTTCGACGCCTTCCTGTGCCAGGCGGCTGCCTTCTCCTGCTGCTATTACTGCAAATCTCATTACTTTTATTTCTACGTTTTGCTCAAAAAATCATGGTTTACCGAGGCTAAACGATGCCATCGCCAAACCTATAATCTATAAATCAGTTGTTTAAACAGGTGCAAAGTTACGAGTTTATTTCGATAATAAAGACGATATGGGGGATAAAAGACTGCTAAAGACTATAAATGAAGACCATAAAAGACAACTGAAGACCATAAAAGACAACTGAAGACAACAAAGGACAACTATCTTGCCGTGCCAACACGGCACGGCTGAAATTGCCAATGCCTACCATTATTTATTTAACAGGCAACAAAAAAGCCGTGCCAAGTTGGCACGGCTCAAATGTTGTCGTTTGTTGTCTCTGTTGTCTTCCTTGACCTTGTAGTCTTTATTTTCCTTCGCCACAAGCTGTCTTCAGCCCGCAGCGTTCCATTTCAGCGTCAACAACATTCGTGAGTTCCACAAACTGCTGCACGGTTAGCTGTTCCGGACGCTTGGTCATGATGTCCTGGGCATAGAACTCCGGCGAGGCGTTGCCACCGAAAATCTGGCGGAGCGACACGCGGAGCATCTTGCGGCGCTGGTTGAAGACAGTCTTCACGACACGCTTGAACAGGCGCTCGTCACAGCCGAGATCCATCACGTCGTTGCGCGTCATGCGTATGACGGCACTCTTCACCTTTGGAGGCGGGTTGAACACAGTCTCGTCAACGGTGAAGAGATACTCCACGTCATACCAAGCCTGGATGAGCACAGAGAGAATGCCGTAAGCCTTGTTGCCCGGTGCAGAGGCTATACGCAGAGCCACCTCACGCTGAATCATGCCCGTGCAGCAAGGGATGAGTTCCTTGTAGTCGAGCATCTTGAAGAATATCTGCGATGAGATGTCGTAGGGATAGTTGCCGGTAAGGACAAACTGCTTGCCGTCGAAGATGTCATTGAGGTCCATACGCAGGAAATCCTCGCCGATTATGTTCTCGCGCAGCTTCGGGTACTTCTCGTTGAGATAAGCCACCGACTCCTTGTCAATCTCCACAGCCTTCACGAGGCGCGGTTTGGTGACGAGGAACTGCGTCATAACACCCATTCCTGGGCCAATCTCAAGCACGGGTATCTCCGGACATGCGTCAACCGTGTCGGCTATTGCCTTGGCAATGCCGAGGTCGGTGAGGAAGTGCTGTCCGAGATTTTTCTTTGGTCTTACGGATTTTATCATTCGTCGTATTTATGTTTTTGCGAATTATTCAGCAACATTCTCCTGACGGTCGTCAACGTTGTCGCCCACTGTCGGCGAGAGTGTAGCCTCGAAGTCAGTGATGCCATTGTTCACGAGGATGTTGTACCACTGGATGAGCTTCTTGATGTCGGAATCGTGAACGCGGTCGCGGTCGTATGCCGGAAGCACCTCAGCGAAGAAAGCGTGAAGCTCGTCGGCAGAGCACTTCTTGTAGTTGAGCGAGCACTCCTTTGAGCCTTCCTTCTCGCCGAGGCTCTTGAGCACCTTCCACAATGGGATGTCCTCAGCGTCGGTATACATTGCGATGTCGGCAAGTGATGTAACGCGGTCAGAAGCGAATGCCGGAACACGACGGTGATTGGCGTCGATTGTTTCAACGATGAGGTTCATCTTACCACGAGACACGAGTTTGTAAAGTCCTGGCTTGCCAGCTATAGAAAGAATTGTTTCCATTTTTTCTTTTTGTTTTTTATTATTGTTAGTTATTAATTATATTTTCCTTGGAGGTGTTGAGCTCCCGCTCAACACGTTTTCTAAAGCGTTGAACCGCCCCTCAAAACGTTGCCTAAAGCGTTGAGCGGGAGCTCAACGCCTCCAATAGATGGGCAATCTGCGTGTCGAGGTCGGCAATGCCGTCGTTGACGATGTTGAAGTCGCTCAGACGCTCCACTTCATCCTGAGGCATCTGCGCGTCAATCCATTCGGCGGCTTTCCCGGCTGTGATATTGTCGCGCTTCATGATGCGGCTGACGCGCACATCACGCGGAGCGGTGACACACACCACCCTGTCAAACTTGACACGACGGTCGAAGCCACTCTCAAACAATATGGCACTCTCAAGCCATGTCATGCCTGAGGCAATGTAGTCGGCAGCAACGGCAGGGTGCACCACGTCGTTAAGCGCCTGCTTGTTGGCTTCGCCCGAAAGCAGGAATTCAGCGAGCACACGCTTTTGCAGTTGCCCGTCGGGGGTATACACGCTGTCGCCAACGAGCCGCTTCAAGCTCTGCTGCAATTCCTTGGAGTTGCGCATTAGGCGCTTTGCGGCAGCGTCGCAGTCGTAGACGCCAATGCCACGGCGCTCAAGCATCCGGCACACATAACTCTTGCCGGAGCCTATGCCGCCTGTTATTGCTATTTTCATATCAAAAACACCTTTTTTACTGCTACTCAATCAAATTTACTGCTGTTCAATCAAGTAGTCAACCTGATTAATCTGCAGCCGAGCATTGCGCACGCCATGCGGACTTGACTTCAGATAGATGTTGCACTTGTCTGACGGATGCTCCATCAGCTCATTGTAGTCAACAACCACCGAGAACTGGTCGGCGCTGACATTGCGGAACATGCTTGCCCCAACGGTGAAGCTGACCTTCACACGCGAAGGGAATGTTCGCAACACCTTGCCGTCGGGCATGTTTATCGCCTTCACCGGCACATCAATGCTTTCCTCTGTGAGGATGTCAGGATAAAGACCAATGCGCACAACATTAGGCACAATCTTCACGCCCTTTATCTTTTCCAGCGCGACGGTCTGTATGACAGTATCGCCAAAGTTGACTATATTAATAGGTACTGTCTTGATGAACCGCAGTGAGTCGAGCGTTCGCTTCGAGGCATACACCGTCACAACATCGGGCCAAAAGCGCGTACGCGCAAGATAGTAGGAACGTCCAGGCACCACATAACCCGACATGCGTACCGGAAGACGGCGCGACAATCCGTAGTTGAAATAGAAGTCGAGATGGTCGGGTTTCACCTGTACAACCTTCGAAGGGCCCGTGAAACGCTGGTTGACCATCTTCAGCAAGTCTGCCGACGGCACCAAGCCATAGCCAGTCTGCCGGTTGGCATAAGCGGCAAAGTTAACACTTATCGGAGCGATGCGGTCGCCATACATATAAGCGACGAGGGCAAATCCCTTGTCGCGCACGGTCACGCGCACAGTGTCCTCCATCTCGTTCGTCAGGACAACATTCTTAGGTACGTTGACGAGACGCACGGGCACACAAATCTCCTGTTCGTAGGTCTCGTTGAGCGTCATCATCAGCCAGAATGTGCTGCTCAAGAAGAGAAAGAACAAAAAAATCAGAAACTCCTTGTTCACTGAACTGAACAAGAAGTTCCTGACACCTCTGTATATTTGCGTCAAGCGGTTTTCCATCCAAACGACGTATTTTTTTATACAGCTTACTTCTGAGGCTGTGAAGCAGAATCAGCATAAACGCCGTTCTTATCCACAGTCACAACAACGCCACGGGCAATCTCCACCTCGATAACGCCATTTGCGATGTCAACACGACGAACAGTGCCATGAATGCCACCACCGAGAACAACCTTGTCGCCCTCCTTGAGTGCATTCTGGAATTCGCGTATCTTCTTCTGCTGCTTCTGCTGCGGACGAATCATGAAGAAGTACATGATTGCGAAAATTGCAACCATCATTATCAACATGCCATATCCACCACCCTGTGCCTGCTGTGCGGCAAGTAACATTACATTCATTCTGAGTTATTTTTTTATAAGTTGTTATTATTCTATATTTCTATCACTCCTCGGTTGCACCTTCCTGGCTGCTTGCTTCCTGCTCGCCTGCCTTCTGCTCGGCATAGCGTGAGCGCAACACCTCACCCTCCTCAAGGGCCTGCTGTGCGCGGTTAAGACGCGGGGTTGCCTGACGGCGCGGAGCCTGGCGGCGTTGCGGACGGTCCTCAATGGTCTTCATCAACTTGCCAGTTGACACGAGATAACGGGCAATGGCATCGAGCATACCGTTGATGTAGCCGCCTGACTTCGGTGTGGAGTAAAGTTTGGCAAGCTCAACATACTCGTTGATGGTAACGCTGATTGGTATATTAGGGAACGTGAGCATCTCGGCAATGGCAATCTGCATTATCACGACATCCATATAGGCAAGACGCGAGAAGTCCCAGTTGCGTGTTGTCTCGCTCATGTAGCGCTGGTACTGGTCGGCATTGAGAATCGTGGAGCGGAAGAGCTTCACGGCGAAGTCCTTGTCCTCCTGATCCTTGTATTCAGGCAGGAGTTCCTGCTTTGACTTGTTCTTCGGGTCAAAACGCTTGATGGTCTTCAGCACGAATGTGTCAACCACCTCCTTGTCGTCGTTCCAATAGAGACTCTGTTCTTCAAGCAACTGGTCGAGGTCCTCGTTCTCCTGGATGAGCTGGCGGTAGAGCTTGCGCCATACCTCGCGGTCGGCATCGTAGGACTCGTCGGTGTCGGCCATATAGTCGGCATACACCTGGCTTTGCTCAACCTGGTTGCACAGATTGCGCACAAACTCAATGCTGTCATTCCATGATTGCTTCTGTGTTTCGGCAAACTCCGAAAGTTGTTTGTTTTCTTCAAGCTGGACTGCAAATTTGTTGTAGGCGAACTTCTGCGACGGCATTTCCGTGCCCTCGCGCTGTGCACGCTGTGATGCGACCTCAACACGGCGACGCTCCTCACGTGTCACGGCAACGATAAGCTCCAAAAGGTAATTATACAAGTCGTATGCCTTAGACAAGCTGAAGAGCAGTTCCTTCTCAGCGCTGTCCATAAGTTTGTTGCCGTTCTGATAGTATGCGTAGGTTAACTGAACTATCTTAATTCTTATTAATTCGCGATTAATCATCCTTCTATAATATTATAATGTGTCTCTATTTTCTTGTTCGCTTTGCATTTCGCACTGCAAAAATAGGCAAAAACAGGGGAACTACCAAAAAATCACGGCAATATTAAGCAAAAACGGGGCAATAATCAACATTTTTTCTTGTTTCTTTGCACAATCCACATAAAATCAGTAACTTTGCACCGCTTTTTTGAGCACATCTATACAGAATTTGAGAAAATTCAAATTATTCTCGTGTGATGGCGAATTAAGGCATAAACATTTCATTTATTAAACTTAATTTAGAGTAACACAATTATGAAAGAGATCAACGTAGCAGGTCAGAAGCGTGAGACCCTTGGAAAGAAAGCTTCAAAAGCATTGCGTAAGGAAGGCCTCGTACCTTGCAACATCTACGGTATCGCAGAGCAGGACGGCAAGCCAGTAGCAAAGTCATTCGCAGTTTCAATGGCTGAGCTCCGCAAGATTATCTACACTCCGCACATCTATGTAATCAACCTCAACATCGACGGCGAGGCTCACACAGCTATCCTCAAGGAGATTCAGTTCCACCCGGTAACAGACGCAGTTCTGCACGTAGACTTCCTCGAGGTTAACGACCAGAAGCCTATCACAATCGGTATTCCTGTCAAGCTCACAGGTCTTGCACAGGGTGTACGCGACGGTGGCCGCATGAACCTCTCTATCCGCAAGATCAACGTTACTGCTCCTTACCAGCAGATTCCTGAGCACCTCGACATCGACGTTACAGCGCTCAAGATTGGCAAGAGCATCAAGGTTGGCGAGCTGAGCTTCGAGGGCTTGGAGATCGCTACAGGCAAGGATGTCATCGTATGCTCTATCAAGATGACACGTGCCGCTATGTCAGCTGCCGCTACTACAGAGGAGGCTTAATAAATAGCACAATAGCACATATAACAAATAAGGAAAGCGCACGCGTCATTATGACGAGTGCGCTTTTTTAATTTCAACAAACCAATGGACAAATATTTAATAGTCGGTCTCGGCAACCCCGGCGACGAGTACGACCACACACGCCACAACACCGGCTTCATGGTGGTTGACGAGTTCGCGCGCTCCGTGGGCGCGACATTCGAGGACAAGCGCTACGGCTTCGTGGCTGAGACATCAATAAAAGGACGCAAGGTCTTCATTCTGAAACCAACGACATACATGAACCTCAGCGGCAACGCCGTGCGCTACTGGCTCCAGAAGGAGAACATCGACCAGGAGAGGCTGCTCGTCGTGGTTGACGACCTGTCTATCCCGCTCGGCGACTTCCGACTGAAAGGCAACGGCTCCAATGGAGGCCACAACGGACTGGGCAACATACAGCAGCTCATCGGACAACAGTATGCCCGTCTGCGCATGGGCATCGGGGCAGACTTCGCACGCGGAGGGCAGGTTGACTGGGTGCTCGGAAAATACGACGAGGAAGACATGAAGACGCTCCAGCCTTCAATAGAACAGGCTGTGGAGATAATAAAGAGTTTCGTGCTTGCCGGACTGAACATCACGATGAACCAGTTCAACAAGCTTGGAAAGAAATCAAAAAACAAATAACCAACATGGCAGACGTAGCACGTATAGACAAGTGGCTGTGGGCTGCGCGCATATTCAAGACGCGCTCCATAGCGGCCGATGCCTGCAAGAACGGACGCGTGACGATAGGCGGAGTGAACGTGAAGCCGAGTCACACGGTGAAGGCAGGCGAGGTGGTGAGCGTCAAGAAGCCGCCTATCACCTACTCTTTCAAGATATTGAAGACCATTGAGCAGCGCGTGGGCGCGAAGCTCATTCCCGAAATTTACGAGAATGTGACCGATGCCAAGCAATATGAGCTGCTCGAAATGAGCCGCATCAGCGGATTTGTAGACCGCGCTCGCGGAACGGGACGACCGACGAAGAAGGAACGCCGCGCTCTCGACGCCTTCGTTGACCCGGCAATGTTCGGGTTTGACGACGACTTCGACGACGATGATGAATAATCAAAGGGGGTGTCGAGCTCCCGCTCGACACTTACTATAATGTGTTGAGCAGGAGCTCAATACTTACTATATTTTTACATCTGTATTGAGCGGGAGCTCAACACCCCCTTTTTTTCTTTGCCTTTGCGTCAAACCTGTAAGTGAGTTTCAGCATCACATAATGATGCAGATATGTATAGTTCGACTCTGTGCGCTGGTATGCCGAATAGTCACTACTATAGCTTATATCCTTATTGAATATATCATTGGCATACAGCATCAAGCTACACTTGTTCTTGTAGAACTTATATGTGACATAAGCCATTGACATGAGCTTGTGTCCGTTCATCTCTGCCGTCTTGTAACCGGTGCGGAAGTCATCCCACAGACGCGCGTAAACATTGAACGGTCCGAGGTCGAGGCTAACGCTAAAGCCAAGACGGTTGAACAGCGGAGAGCTGTTGTAGCTTGTATCGTCGTAGCGGTAGCGGCTGTAGGCAACGCGTTCGAAAAGTTCCAGTTGGAACTTCTCAAGCTCATACGTGAAATTGAAATCATTGTTTACACCGAGACATTTCTGATGGTTCAGCTCAGGCATGGCATTGCGGTCGTTGTTGTCGACAATTGTGAGAAAGCCATACGACTGGCTGTTGGTCAGCTCAAACTTGTTCATCACGCGGAAATACACGCCAATGCCCTGGTCGTAGTTGAAGTTGAACTTCCACTGGTCGCCTCCCCTCACGTTCATAGGCTTCGACTCATACACACCCATAGAAGAGTTGTAGCGGTAGAGCGTCGCCAATGGATTGATGTCCTTGCTGTAAGCCGCTCCAAGACCAAGCACAATCTGCTTGCGCAGCCACATGCGGTGATAGTTGAATGCCGTTGTATGGCTATGGGTGTTGTGCAGCAACGGGTTGCCGGTAGATATTGAGAGTGGGTCTATGGTGTTGCGGAAGGCAAACGTGTTCACTAAATCGGGCACTGTGGTGTTGTAGGCAAATGAGAGATCCATATTGCGCACGCGGCTCATCTTCCATTTCATGAACAAGGAAGGCTCATAAGCCTGGCTTGTACGCACTGCCAAGGTGTCAAGACAGCCATAGTGGTAGTCGGACTTTTCACGGTTGGCTACCCAAGTGAACTTAGGCATAATCATAAAAGCCTTAACGGGAGTGATGGTTGATTTCAGGATAAGCTTGTTCGTCCATGTGTGCATCAAGTTGCTCATGGCATTGCTTGGATCAGCCGTAGTAGGATTGTAATTGTTCACATATTGATTCTTTGTTTCAGCGAAGAAGTCGCGGCTGGCACGTGTACGCTTGTAGGCTACGTTGTCGGATGCCTCAAGATAAACTTTCTTGCCGAGCCAATAGTCGAACGATGCTCCAAGATTGGTACTGAAACCATGGTCATAACTATTGTATGACTGCCACACCGACTCATAATTTCCATCACGCAGATATTCAAGATAGCGGTTGATGTGCGTATCATCGTCATTGCCGCTTGCCGATGTGCTGCCATCCAACTTGAACGACCCTTTCTTGCCGAAGAAATGCTCCCAAGAGTACTCAACACTCAACTGGCGCGACTGCTTGTCAACAGTCTGATAGTTGTGGCTGCGAGTTATGAGGCGGTTGTATAGAGTGTCGCCTGGTTTTGCTGCAAGGGCAGCGTCGATGGTGTGATACTGGAACTGGTCTTGGTCATATCCATACGACGCGGCATCGGTGGCATAGTTGTTGCGCGACTTCTCGTAAGTGGCATTGGCACTCACGTTGATGGAGTTCACGGAGTCGGTGTATGCAAACAGACTTGCCTGAAGCTGGGGTGTTACCTTATGGCTGCTTCGGTTTTGGCGCAACAGTGAGAACGTGTGTTCCTGGTCGGGAAAGAACGTCTCTGTGGTCTGGTTTATTTTGTTGCTGCCATCACTGTGCCCAAGGTTGGCACTGATGTCGAAACGGTTGTTGTCGTATTGGTCGGTGCCCTTGGTCTGCCAGTTGTGCTGGTAGTTGTAGGAACCATACTGGCTCTTGCCGTCACCATCGATGTTGCTGTTCATCGATTGCCGCATTGTGCGGTCGATGTAGCGGTTGGCGTTGTTGGCTTGTGCGTAGACCATCTGCGGGTCGTGGTCGCTGAGCTTGCTTGCGGTGATGTCAAACATGTAGCGCTTCTTGGTCTGGTATTGCGCCTCAACCTCACCATACCATTTGTCCATAAATCCCGGTTTCACCTGAATGTCGAGCACATGATCCTCTTCGCCGTCATCCTTTCCAGTATGGCGCGACAGCTCCGACTTTCGGTCGTACAGCTTCAACTTCTTTGCCACCTCAGCAGGCAGCTGTCCGATAATCTGGTCGCCACCGAACAGATTCTTGCCATTCATCATAAGGCGTATGGGCTTGCCGTTCCAGTAGAGTTTACCGTCGCGGGTCTGCACACCTGGGAGTTTCTTTATGAGTTCGTCAAGGCGCGCTCCATCCTTCAGCTTGAACGCCTCGGGGTTGAACACGATGGTGTCGCCCGACATGGTGATGCGCGGCACCTTTGCCGTCACCTCTACTTCCTTGAGCATGAGCGCTGTAGGTTGCAGCCGTATAGTGCCAAGGTCTGTTGTGTCCTTAACGTCCTCACCATAGGAATAGTCAACCCTGCGCGATATGCGGTAGCCTATCATGCTGAACTTGAACATGATGCGCCCCTCCCAATCATTAGTGAGACAGAAGCAACCTGTGCTGTCGGTCTCAGTGGAATTCTGAATTGACCAACCCGGCTGCGGGTTCACCTCACCCTGGATGCTTGCTCCGACGATTATCTCGCCCGTCTCGGCATTCACAATTTTTCCCTTGAATGTGTCGGCATGACATACCATCGACTGCACCAAGCAGAGAATGAGCATCACCCAGATTTTTTGACTAAGTGTTCCATACGCTTATTACTTATGTGTGTTATATTTGGTTCCCTTTTACAAATATAACGAAACAAGCGTGAATTATCAAACAATGTTAACACCAGTTAACAAAAAGAAGTGTCGAGCAGAAGCTCGACACCCACTATTATAATTCATTGGTCACTTCACGTCCCATCTGCATGACATACGTGAGCTTCAGGTTCTCGTCGAACATCATGATGTCGGCATCCTTGCCGTCCTCAAGCGAACCCTTGCGGTCGAACACACCCATAATCTTGGCTGGCGTCTCGCTCGCCATGCGGCATGCGTCCTCCATCGGTATGTTTGCCTTCTGCACACAGGTGCGAATCAGTCTGTCCATGGTGGCAATGGATCCGGCAAGAGCCGAGTGGTCGGCAAGCTTGCAAACTCCGTCCTCAAGAATCACGCGCGGGTCGAAAGCTGCGTCGCCCTCACTTGCAGCACATGCCAATGAGTCGGTGATGAGCGCCATCTTCTCTACGCCCTTTATCTGGTAGCACACGCGCAACATAACAGGCGGCACGTGTATGCCGTCGGCAATCACCTCTACTGTCATGTCTTGAAGGGCGATGATGCTCTCCACGGTGCCCGGCACCTTGAACTCATGCTCCTTGTA
>JBNMLZ010000028.1:0-23727 GCA_050875085.1 Prevotella sp.
ACGCTCTCCACGGTTAAGGTGCGCAATTTCGACCAGACCATCGTCACCGTGCCGCCACAGAAGCTCATTGAGGACTCTTTCCAAAACTGGCAGGGTATGCAGGAGGGCGACGGACGCCGCGTGAAACGCACTATATACATCGACTTCCAGTCTGTCGGCATCATGACCGACGAGCGGAAGGAGTATTTAATAGAATGTGGACTCTTGAAAGCCGAGGAGACGAAGGGCGACATAGTGAACCTGACGCTCTTCCGCCGCTATGTGGAGCGGTGGCTGGCAAAGCGCGATGACGTGCTGCCAGAGCTTACCTTCTTCGTGCGACAGCTCAACCCCACGCCTACGGGACTTCCCGTTGAGGTGTATTTCTTCCTCAAGCAGAAGGAGTGGAAGGCCTACGAGCATCATCTTGCAGAAATCATGGAACGCGTGTATGCGTTCGTGCCAATGTTCGGCTTGAGGATTTACCAACGGCAATAGATTGAAATGGAATTTTAATATGACGAAATATGTTCTTAATATGCAATCTGTAATTTTGCAGCGTAAATTAAGAATGTAAAAATCGGATAACATTTAAAATTCCTATGAAAAAGAAAATTCTAATCACTTTTGCCATGCTGATAGCAGTTGTTTGCTCGGCACTGGCGCAGGTCACAACCTCGGCACTGTCTGGCAAGGTGTCGCTTGCCGACGATGGCGAGGCGGTAATAGGTGCCACCATACAGGCTGTACACGAGCCTTCTGGCACACGCTATGCCACTGTAACCAACTCCGACGGACGCTACAACATTCAGGGTATGCGTGTCGGTGGTCCATATAAGGTGACAATAAGCTATATTGGCTACCAAACAAAGAACGTGACGGGCGTGACATTGCGCCTTGGCGAGGCCTACAACCTAAATGTGCAGATGAGCGAGGATGCAAGTCAGCTCGGAGAAGTGGTGGTAAGCGCGAGTGCGTCGAAGTTTGCTGGCGAGAAGACGGGCGCAAGTACCAACATTTCGCAGACGCAGATGCAGAACATTCCGACAGTAAACCGCAGCATATCCGACATCGCGCGCCTCTCTCCTTATGCCAACGGCATGAGTTTTGCAGGAGGCGACGGACGCTCCACCAACTTCACGCTCGACGGTGCCAATCTCAACAACAACTTCGGTCTCGGCTCTGGTCTGCCAGGCGGTGGCAACCCGATATCGGTAGATGCCATTGATGAGGTGCAGGTTGTTGTGGCACCATTTGACGTGCGTCAGACCAACTTCATCGGTGGTGGCATCAATGCCGTAACAAAGTCAGGAACCAATACATTCAAGGGCTCTGCCTATGTATACTACAACAACGAGAACATGCATGGCAACCGTGTCGACAAAGCCGATCTTGGTGAGCGTGGTACCAACAGTACCACTACTTACGGCTTCACACTTGGCGGACCTATTGTGAAGAACAAGCTTTTCTTTTTTGCCAACGCCGAGTATACCAAGGTGCCGGGAGTGGCTAACCGCTGGGCACCGTCTGACGACGGCAAGGCGAATGTCGACAAGTACATTTCCCGCACAACAAAGAGCGACATGGATCGTGTGGCTTCTTTTCTTAAGGAGAAGTATGGCTACGATCCTGGCTCATACAGCAATTGGGGAGCCGATGAGCACAACCTAAAACTCCTTGGCCGCATCGACTGGAACATCACCGACAACCACCGTCTTGCCCTCCGCTTCAACCACACGTCAAATGAGGCATGGGCGGCTCCAAACGGCAACTCTTCTGACACAGGCTACCGTCTCCGTGGTATGGACAGACTGTCGCAGTATTCAATGGCGTTCTCCAATTCCATGTACTCTATGAACAACAAGGTAAGCTCGCTGTCTGCCGACCTTAACAGCCGCTTCGGTGAGAAGTTTGCCAATCAGTTGCTCTTCACCTACACAAGCATCACCGACGAGCGCGGGTCAAACTCTTCTGAATTCCCGTTTGTCGACATCATGAACGGATATGAGACACTTGCCGACGGAACCGTGAAGCAGGATCTGTCGCCATACATGAGCTTTGGTTACGAGCTGTTCTCGTTCAACAACCGTGTGCAGAATAAGGTTGCAAACATTACAGACAACTTCACATGGTATGCCGGCTCACATAAGGTTACAGCCGGATTTAACTTCGAGCACCAGCTTGCCAACAACTCCTACATGCGCGGTGGTTCTGGCTACTATCGCTACCGCTCACTCGATGATTTCCTCAATGGTGCTGCTCCTGAAACCGTGGGTCTGGCATACGGCTACAATGGTGTGAGCCATCCAAATGCCGAGGTCAAGTTCAACCAGTATGGACTCTACCTGCAGGATGAGTGGAATGTGGCTGACAACCTGAAACTCAATGGAGGCATTCGCTTCGACAATATAGCATTTGACAATTCCGACATCATGACAAATAATGCCATAAAGGCTCTCGACTTCGGAGGCAAGCACATCGACACTGGATTGTGGCCGAAGACCAACATACAGATTTCGCCGCGCATTGGCTTCGTGTGGGATGTACTTGGCGACAAGTCGCTCAAGGTGCGTGGAGGAACAGGCCTTTTTGCAGGACGTCTGCCATTGGTGTTCTTCACCAATATGCCTACCAACTCAGGCATGATTCAGCAGAATCCGTATAATGCCGTGACAAAGTACAATGCCGACGGCACTGTGAAAAGCTCTGACCCAGTGCTCGGCAAATTCAAGGGTGGCCTTGTGACCGACCGCGACAAAATACGCGAGCTGCTCGGTGCACCTGCAAGCATAACTCCCGATGAGGGTACGGTGGCAAAAACCATCGGTGGTGTAGACCGCAATTTCAAGATGCCACAGGTATGGAAGTCATCAATCGCCGTTGACTACCAGATGCCGGTGAGCTTCCCACTCACTCTTACTGCAGAGTTCACATACACCAAGAAAATCAATGACGTGATGCTCCTGAACTACAACATCAAGAACAATACGTCGGAATGGCAGCACCTGAACGGAGCCGACAATCGTCTTGTGTATCCGAAGGACTACACCTACTACTCCAATATCAATGATGCCTGCGTGCTCACCAACACCCACAAGGGTCACGGATATACGTTCAATGTCACAGCTACGGCAGAACCCATCAAGAACCTCAATGTCATGGCTGCCTACACACACACCATGATGAAGGAAATATCGGGTATGCCGGGCAGCAATGCTTCATCGGCATGGTCAGGACTGTATACTGTCAACGGACCAAACTTCGCCACGCTTCAGAATTCAGCATATGTGATTCCAGACAGACTGATCGCAAGCGTCAGCTACAAGTATGCAAAGGAACACTTCAGCCTGTTCTACACCGGTTATTCCCCTTCTGGCTACAGCTTCTTCTACAATGGAGACATCAACGGGGATGGCATAAAGAACGACTTGATGTATATTCCGAAGGACGACTCCGAGATAAAGTTCTCAAGCGATGCCGACCGTCAGGCCTTTTGGCAGTTTGTTGAGCAGGACAGCTACTTGAAGAACCACAAGGGCGAGTATGCCGAGGCTTACGGTGCGCGCGCTCCGTTTGTCCACCGCTTCGACTTCCGCTGGGTCCATGATTTCGATGTGAAGATTGGCTCATCGCGTAACCGCTTGCAGCTGAGTCTCGACATAATGAACGTTGGCAACCTGTTCAACTCGAAATGGGGTGTTGAAAAGAACATGAGCTCTTGCAACAACGGTCAGATACTGAAAATAGACAAGATAGAAAACAACACACCTGTGTTCAGCATGATGAAGAACAATGGTGAGTATCCTACCAAGACATGGAATTTCAACCATAACTACAGTCAGTGCTGGAAAATGCAGATTGGTGTGAAATACACATTCAACTAAAATGAAGAAATTGTTAATAATCATCGCGCTTGCCATCAATGTGTTGGCAGGCGCTTTTGCTGGTGAACACCGCACGGTCATTATTTCACTTGACGGATGCCGATGGGATTATGCCAGCATGTACGACACACCGTTTCTCAACCAGCTCGGCAAGCATGGGGTACAGGCTGTCATGCAACCGTCGTTTCCATCGACAACCTTTCCCAATCACTACACTCTTGCAACAGGACTTGTGCCCGACCACCATGGCATTATCGGCAACAAGTTCTATGACAAGCGCACAAACTCCACTTTTGAGCTTGGAAAGAACCAGAGCAACCCCATATTTTGGGGCGGCGACCCTATCTGGCTTACTGCCAAGCGGCAGGGAAAGCGTGTAGGTGTTGTCTACTGGCCTGGATCCGACGTGGCAATCAAGGGCGAATATCCCGACTACTGGTACGACTATTCCAAAAAGCCTCTGCTCACCTTTGTTGAGCGCGTAGCCAAAATAGAGGAAATGCTGAAGATGCCTGCCGATAAACGTCCACAACTGATTATGGCATATTTCAACGAGCCCGACCATAGTGGGCACACTTTCGGACCGGAGAGCCGACAGACGCGCGAACAGGTTGAGACACTCGACCGACTGCTCGGACTGCTCTGGAATGACATTTGCCACATGCCTGATGCTGCCGACATCAATCTGATTGTCACTGCCGACCATGGCATGACGCGCCTGTCAAACGAACGCATCATACATCTTGACAGATACCTCGACAAAACATGGTATGAGCGTATAGCGACAGGATTTCCGTCTATGGTGTTTGCAAGGAAAGGCTGCGAGGAAAAGATTCTGAAAGCTTTGTCTGCTGTGCCACACATGAGGGCTTACCGCAAGTCGGAAGTACCTGCCTATCTTAATTTTGGCACCAACGAGAATGTCGGCGACATTGTTGTGCTGACCGACCTTGGTTTTGTTACCAGCGAGCATGACAAGACGATAGCTGGCACACATGGTTTTGACCCTACCTATGGTGACATGAACGTGCTGTTCCGTGCTGCCGGTCCTGACTTCAAGAACGGGTATGTGAGGGAAAACGCATTTCAGAATGTGAACATATATCCGCTTCTTGCCCATCTGCTTGGCGTCACTCCATCGCCGTGCGATGGAAAGCTTGAAAATGTGGCTGACATGTTGGCTGAATAGAATATAACCGCATGTAAAAAACTCTAAAAATGAAATGCACTGCATTTTTACCATTAATTTGTTGTAAATTTGCAGTGTATTTCATTTTTTTATAGCATTGTTACAGGACGAAATTATATATCAGATACGACAGAGCTTCGGCTTTGAGCCAACGATGGACCAGAGCCACGCCTTGTGCGAGTTTGCCAAGTTCATTACCGACACCGACGACCGTGCGGTGATGATAATGCGCGGTTCGGCGGGCACGGGCAAGACATCGCTCTCGGGTGCCATCGTGCGCACGATGAAGCGGCTCAAGCAGCGCGTGGTGCTGCTCGCGCCGACGGGACGCGCCGCCAAGGTGTTCTCCATCAATTCCGACACCCCGGCATCAACCATCCACCGCCGCATCTACCGCCAGAAGTCTATGGAAGGCGCCTTCTCGCTGGCTCCCAACATGATGGCAGACACGCTCTTCATGGTGGATGAGGCTTCGATGATTGCCAATGAGGGATTGCGCGAGTCGGTGTTCGGCACGGGATGCCTGCTCGACGATCTCGTGCAGTTTGTATATTCGGGCCGCAACTGCCGCCTGATGCTAATTGGCGACAAGGCGCAGTTGCCGCCAGTGGGGGAGGAGGAGTCGCCGGCGTTGTGCTCGGAGTTCATGTCGGGCTACGGGCTGACGGTGTATGAGAGCGACCTGCGCGAGGTGCTGCGCCAAAGCCAGCAGTCGGGCATTCTCTATAATGCCACCATAATACGCCAGATGATAACCCACGACGAGGCTACAGAACTGCCGAAGATTCGCTTCCAGGGCTTTGCCGACATTGTCAACGTGCCTGGCGACGAACTGATAGAGTCGCTTGCCACAAGCTATTCGCAGGTGGGTATGGACGAGACGATGGTGGTGACGCGCTCCAACAAGCGTGCCAACATCTATAACCAGGGCATACGCAATACGGTGCTTTGGCGCGAGGAGGAACTTACATCAGGTGACTGGCTCATGATTGTCAAGAACAACTACTATTGGACGGAGAAGGCAAACGCCAAGGGTGCTGTGTCGAGCGGGAGCTCGACACATCCAGTGCAGGCGGTTGCTGTGTCGAGCGGGAGCTCGACACCCCCAATGCCGTCGTTCATAGCCAATGGCGACCGGGCCGTGATACAGCGCGTGCGCAACCGCCGCGACCTCTATGGTTTCCATTTTGTCGACCTCTGGCTTCAGTTCCCCGACTACGACAACTACGAGCTGCAAGTGACCGCCATAACCGACTCGCTCTCCACCGAGGCCCCAGCCCTCACGCGCGAGCAGGGCAACCACCTCTTTGAGCAGGTGATGCTCGACTATGCCGACGTGCGCACCAAGCCCGAACGCTTCAAGAAACTCAAGGAGGATCCCTACTACAACGCATTGCAGATAAAATATGCCTATGCCGTCACGTGCCACAAGGCGCAGGGTGGACAGTGGGCGCATGTCTATGTCGACCAGGGCTACATGACCGACGACATGCTCACCCCCGACTACATCCACTGGCTCTATACCGCCTTTACGCGTGCCACAGAGAAGCTTTTCCTCGTCAACTGGCCGAAGACGCAGACAGCAGATGAAAATTGAAAATAAATATCGTCCTTTTACTTTGATATATTTGTTTTTTTCGTAAATTTGTAGCCGATATGCAACAATAAAAATACAACATTATGAACAATATATTCAGAAATTCCATACTTGCCATGGCTATGGCACTGCCTGTGGTTGCCGTTTCGGCACGCGGCACATATGCCAACGCATCAGCCGACATGCAGCAGGAAACCACTACCGACCTTGATGCCAAGTATGCCACCAACTTGTTGCAGGCTGGCACCGTTGCCCCCGACATCAGTCTGAAGACCATCGACGGAAAGCAGTTCTCGCTGAAGAGTCTGCGTGGAAAGTATGTCGTGCTGGACTTCTGGGCATCGTGGTGTCCCGACTGCCGCAAGGATGCGCCCAACATCGTTGCCCTTTACGACAAGTTCCACAAGAAGGGCGTGGAGTTTGTTGGCGTGTCGTTCGACAACAATGCTGAGTCGTGGAAGAATGGCGTTCAGAAATTGGGCATAAAGTACACTCAGGTGAGCAACTTGCAGCGCATGAACGAGTCGCCCGTTGCCAAGACCTACCGCATCAAGTGGATTCCTACCGTTTATGTGATAGACCCGCAGGGCAAGGTGGTTCTCGCCACAGTCATGTCCGACAAGGTCAGCGCATATCTTACCTCGGTTTATCCCGACTGCGCCGAATGACGCTCACGGTAGACCAACTGCGAATATGGTTCAGGCAGTTCAACGCCGATTATTTCGACGATGGGCTGCCTGTGCCTCGTCTTGCACTGTCGAAAGCGCGCACGCGGCTTGGCACAATGTCGTGCAAGTGCAGGCGTGGCATGTTGCTGTATAAGTATAGCGACTTCACTATACGCGTCAGCACCTACTACGACTGCACAGAGCGTGAGTACCAGGAGACTCTGCTCCACGAGATGATACACTATTACATCATCTACAACCGTATTCATGACACCTCGTCGCACGGCCCAGCCTTTCGCCGCATCATGCAACAGCTCAACAGCAAGTATGGTTGGAACATAACGGTGTCGTCGTCGATGCGCGGCCACAAGCTCTCTGATCCGCAGTCGGCGCGCAAGGTGTGCACGTACGTCGTGCTTGCTATTGTTACGAAGGACGGTGGCAGGATGCTTTCTGTTGTCAATCCGCGCTCTGCCAGTGAGGTTGACCTTCGGGCACGTATGGTGCCGGAAATTGTCGACCATCGGTGGTACATGACGCAAGACGATTACTTTAGGAAATTTCCTAAGGTGCGCACACTGAGGGCTGTCCGTGTGTCGAGCGACATATACAAAGAGAAAACGGCTGCAATGCAGCCGCTGATTCTCAAAAATCTATGATAAACGATGTTCTGGGTAGTTATTGCCGTTTCAGAACAACGACTGGTTTCTCGTTTTTCTTGTTGTATTCCCATACGCCTTCCTCGTCGAGATGTTTTGCCTTGTAGAGGTTGATGCCCTGTGGCGTGATGCTGTAGGCATAGGCAATGTTGTCGGTGAAGATTACGCTGTCGTTCATGTCGAGCGACTTGCCGATGGCATACTTCTCCTTGGTGCCGAGTCCCATGCGCTGCAGAGTGTTGCCGGAGAATGTCCACCGCTTGCCGTTGTTGTCGGTGTAGTTGCCTTCAAGACTGCGGTAGATGTTCATCTGCTGCACGCTGTCGAGGGCGGGCAGAGCTTTTTGTGGCATGTCGTCACGCGAGAGCACAGTCAATCCGCTGACGAGTTGCAGTCGGCTTTTGGTTTTGTTGTTGGCGGTAAGCACGATGGTGTCGGCATCGAGCAACCATGTTCCAGCGAGGCTGTCCTTCGGCTTGTTGTCGGCGATGGTCGGCACGAACCACTTGCCGTCCTTTGCAAGCTTCATCTCGAAACCACCCTCATGAAGTGTGCCGCCATAGAGTTGCCAGTAGGCGGTACTGTCCTCCACGATGTAAATCTCGTTGCCGTTCTGCCACACCGATCCAGCACGCAATGCCTCTTCTTTCTTCTCGCCGCTTGCGCATGAGGCGAAAAGGGCAACGGTGGCAAGGGCAGACATTAATAAAGTTTTTCTCATAGTCGCTTATTTTTATAATTATTATCCGTGGCGGAGGTCTCCGGCCTCCGCTGCAACAAGCAATGCAATAATTTTATATATAAGCATTTGGTTGCTGTTAGGTGCATCGGAGGCCGGAGACCTCCGCCACGGATAATAATTAACGGATAATTAATGGGACATTAACGACAATATTTTTTAGTCGTTAATGCTCGTTAATTATCCGTTAATTTAGTCGTTAATTGTCCGTTAATTTAGTCGTTAATTATCCGCCAAATTTATTTGGCAGGTACATCCTCAAGAGTCTTCTTCAGCAGTTCCCAGAACGGCGCGATTGTCGGGATGTGGCAGCGCTCCGATGTGGTGTGCGGAGAGCGCAGTGTCGGGCCGAGTGACACGACATCCAGGTGTGGATACTTGCCGAGGATAACCGAGCACTCCAGACCGGCATGGTCTACCTGCTCGATGGCATCCTCGCCAAACAGCTCGCGGTAGTTCTTTTCGAGCAGATGGAGAATCTCGCTGTCGGTGTTGGGGTCCCAGCCACCGTAGCTTCCGCTCATCTCCACCTTCATGCCAGCCATGGAGAATGTAGACTCAAGCGTTGTGGCGATGTAGTCCTTCATGCTCTCGTTGGCAGAGCGTGCGAGAATCTTGATTGCGGCATGTCCGTCGGCGATGTTGATGATGGCAAGGTTGCTTGAAGTCTCCACAACAGTCGGGAACACAGGAATCATGCGCAGCACACCGTTGTGGCAACCGTAGATGGCGTCGAGCAGGTTGTCCTGGATTTCCTCTGGAGTCTCGTGCGACGGAGTGGCCACATCCTCGGCGAAGAACTTGATGTCCTCCTCGATGGTGCGGTACTCATGGTTGAAGAGCTTGCGCCACTCCTCGACATCCTCCTTCAGTGCGTCGACGTTTTCCTTCGGCAGCGTGAGCACCACCTCACACTCAAACGGGATGGCGTTGCGCATGTTGCCGCCGTGCCATGTGGCGAGACGTGCGCCATATTCGGCAATGGCCTCGTGCACGAAGCGTGCCATGAGTTTGTTGGCGTTGGCGCGGCCCTCATGAATCTCCAGTCCGGAGTGTCCGCCTTTCAGACCCTTGAGCGTCACCTTCACGGCAGCGTCGTCCTTGTCGGTCTCCACCTCCTTGTAGTCGAGAGTGGCAGTGATGTCGATGCCTCCGGCAGAACCGATGACAAACTTGCCCCATGTCTCAGAGTCGAGGTTGAGCAGTATGTCGCCCTGCAGCTCATTCTCTGGCAGGTCGTTGGCGCCGAACATGCCCGTCTCCTCATCGGCAGTGATAAGACCCTCTACAGGTCCGTGCTTGAGCGACTTGTCCTCCATGACAGCCATGATGGCAGCCACGCCGAGTCCGTCGTCAGAACCGAGGGTAGTGCCCTTGGCGCGCACCCACTCACCGTCGATATAAGTCTCGATAGGGTCGGTCTCGAAATTGTGGTTCGACTCCTTGCTCTTCTGTGGCACCATGTCCATGTGAGCCTGGAGAATCACGCCCTTCTTGCCCTCCATGCCCGGAGTGGCAGGCTTGCGCATGACGATGTTCCCGGCAGCGTCCTTGAACGCCTCCACGCCAGCGCGTGCGGCGAAGTCGAGCAGGAACTGCTGTACTTTCTCAAGATGTCCAGACGGGCGCGGCACCTGTGTCAGTGCGTCAAAGTTGCGCCAGATACATTCGGGGTTTAGGTTTTTGATTTCACTCATAGCAATATTGTTTTTAAAACTGTAATCTTGATTCTTTGGCGGCTTTAGGAGTGCGACGGACGGGAGTCCGTCGTTCCGTTTGTGGAGTCCGTCGTTCCTTTGCGCTTGCGCGTCAGCGACAGCGCAGCCCATGCGTACACACCCAGTGCCACGACGAGCAGCGTCTGTATGCTGTGCACGATGAGCACGAAGTTGAGGGCGTCGGTGTCGCCCACGCCGTAGAGTATCAGCATAGTCTTCACGGCGAAGTGCCACGGTCCGGCACCGTTTGGGGTTGGCACAATCACGGCGATGCTTCCCACGATGAACGTCACGAGCGCACATGCGATGCCGAGGTGTGAGGTGGCGTCGAAGCAGAAGAACGTGAGGTAGTAGTGCAGGAAGTAGCTCAGCCATATCCCGAGCGTGAAGGCAATGAACAGCATGGGGCGCTTGACGTTGCGTATCGACATCACGCCCTGCCAGATACCCTTTACCGTCGACTTCACCTTATTATATATTGCGAACTTCCGCATGATATACCAGCACAGCAGGCACACTGCAATGCCGCACACTGCAGTCACCACATAGCCCGTGGCGGAAAATCCGGCAAGTATGGAGTCGATGTTGGTGCCGGTGCGGTTGAAGAACACGTTGAATATCCTTATCTGAAAGAGGAATGTGAACAGCGCTATCAGCATAACGAGAGCCGAGTCGATGGCTCGCTCCACGACCACGGTGCCCAGCGCTTTGGGGAATGACACCCCGTCGTAGCGTTTCAGCACGCCGCAGCGCGCAAACTCACCAATGCGCGGCACCACGAGGCTCACGGCGTAGGAAAGGAAAATGGAGTTGACGCTTGTCGACATGCGCGGGTGCTCGCCTACAGGCTCCAGCGTGAGGTGCCAGCGCCAGCCGCGGAACGTCTGCGCCAGTATGCCGAACGGAAACGAGAGCAGCATCCATGTCCAGTTCATCTCGTGCAGCAGCACGTGCTCCACGTTCTTGAAGTTGAAGTCGCGGTACATCCAGTAGAGTATCAATCCGCCGAGCAGCAGCGACAGGCTCACTTTCAGTGTGTCGTTTATGGTTTTCTTTAAATCCAATGTCTTAGTGATGTTTGTTGTATATACGGTTGCAAAATTATACAAAAATCCCGAAACAACGCCCCTTTGTCTGTTATAAAAAGCTATACGGTCGCTTTTTGGAGCAACTGTAGTCGTCGCTTGGAGCAACTGCGGCTTGTTCACTACATATGCGGTTAAGGCTCATCACAAATGTCATGAAACTTCATCACAATTGGCGTGAGCTTTCACTGCAAATGTAATGAGCCGGCAGAAAGGCAACCTTTGCAATGTAACTGTTGTTGCAAAAAGGTTAAAAACGATGCCGCATAAGGCAAAAAACGAGCCAAGACATGAAATAAAAGGGTGGGGGATAGGCGCTATGTGAACGATTTTGCTTACCTTTGCAGCGCAAAATCAAATCATAACACATTTATGGACGATTATCACGCGGAAAATAACAACTTGTAATGCGGGAGGACAGCATCTGACATACGGCTGGTCTCCTTAGCATCGTATTAACCCAAGGAGATTATCTGTATGAGAACATTCTGGAATACCAACTCAACACTCAAGCCCATCGAGGAATGGCAGCCCAACTGCTGGATACAAGTGACGTGTCCAACTGAAGAAGACCAGCAATTGCTGGAAGACAAATTCAACATACCCGACTATTTTCTGTCAGACATCAGCGATGCCGACGAACGTGCCCGCTACGAGTACGACGACGGATGGATGCTCATCATCCTCCGTATACCCTACGTCAAGGAGATACGCTCGCGCACGCCTTACACCACCGTGCCGCTCGGCATCATCCACAAGCGCGACGTCACCATCACCGTGTGCTACTACGAGACCAACATGATGATCGACTTCGTCAGCTACCACCAGAAGCGCGGCGAGGGGTTCACCGACTACGTGGACATGATTTTCCGGCTTTTCCTCTCTTCAGCCGTTTGGTACCTCAAGCGCCTGAAGCAAATCAACACACTCATCGAGAAGGCAAAGCACAACCTCGACCACAATGTCAACAACGAGTCGCTCATCGCCCTGTCGCGCCTGCAGGACTCGCTCACGTACTTCACCACGTCAATACGCGGCAACGAGACGCTGCTTGCCAAGCTGAAGTTCAAGCTCCAGGTCGACGAGCTTGACGCCGACCTCATCGAGGACGTCAACATCGAGATGTCGCAGGCGCGCGAGACAACAAGCATCTACTCCGACATCCTTGAGTCGACGATGGACACCTACTCAAGCATCATCAACAACAACATGAACACCGTCATGCGTACGCTCACCTCCGTGTCGATAGTGATGATGCTCCCGACGCTCATCTCCTCACTCTTCGGAATGAACCTCATCAACGGCATGGAGAACAACCCGTGGGGATTCTTCATAGCCATAGTCATTTCGGTGGTAGTGTCGGTGCTGTCGTGGGTAATACTGCGCCATAAACGGTTGTTGTAGCGACGGAATTGGGCAAAAAATGAAAAAAAACAACTTTTTTCGTTGCTATTCAATTTTTTTTATTTAAGTTTGCAGTCTATAAAATCAGAATATCATGCCAAAGCCCAAATCCAAGGCAAAATGCCAGCGCGTAAGCACTGCGGACAAGGACTGCATGGTGAAACATTTGAATTACCCTAATCATAAACTTAAAACAGTTAAATGATGGACTCTCAAGAAAACGCCCTGTTGCAAGGTGCACAAGAAGAGCAGAACGTGGAGCAGACAACAGCACAGCCTGCCGAGTCGGCCGACGCTCAGAAAACAGAGAACACTAAAGTGTACAAGAACAAGAAAGAGGTTGTTGAACGCCTGAAGGAAATCGCCGCCAGCGACGAGAACCCCGACAAGGATGAAATCGACCTTCTCAAGACTGTGTTCTACAAACTGCACAACGCAGAGCGTGAAGCACGTATGAAGGAATATATCGAAGGCGGCGGTGCCCCGGAGAACTTCCAGATAATGCCCGACGAGGACGAGGAAGCTTTCAAGGCGGAGATGGCTGTCGTTCGTGAGAAGCGTGCACGTGTGATCCAGCAGCAGGAAGCCGAGAAGCAGGCTAACCTCGAAAAGAAACTCGAAATAATCGAAAAGATAAAGGCCATGGCTACGTCACCCGACGAGGCCAACAAGTCATACGCTGAGTTCAAGGAGCTACAGCAGCAATGGAAGGACATCAAGGCTGTGCCTGCCGACCGCGCAAACGAGCTTTGGCGCAACTACCAGCTCTATGTGGAGCAGTTCTACGACCTGCTGAAACTCAACTCAGAGGCCCGCGAGTACGACTTCAAGAAGAACCTCGAACTCAAGACCAAGCTCTGCGAGACAGCCGAGGCTCTCGCCAATGAGGAAGATGTGATAAGCGCCTCCCACCAGCTTCAGGAACTGCACCAGCAGTACCGCGAGATTGGACCAGTGGCAAAGGATCTGCGCGAGAGCATTTGGGCACGCTTCAAGGCTGCGTCGACCGTAATCAACAAGCGCCACCAGCAGCACTTCGAGCAACTGCGCGCCAAGGAAGAGGAAAATCTCCAGCGCAAGACCTCTCTCTGCGAGAAGGCTGAGGAACTGGGCAAGCTTGAGAACAAGACTGCCACCGACTGGGAGAACCGCTCTAAGGAAATCATCGCCCTGCAGAACGAGTGGAAGACCATCGGCTTCGCTCCGCAGAAGATGAACGTCAAGATATTCGAGCGCTTCCGCGCCGCTTGCGACGACTTCTTCGGACGCAAGACAGAGTTCTTCAAGGAACTGAAGAAGACCATGGCTGAGAACGCCGAGAAGAAACGCGCTCTCGTGGCAAAGGCACAGGAACTCGCCGACTCAACCGACTGGAAGTCGACAAGCGACAAGCTCATTGCCCTCCAGAAGGAATGGAAGACCATCGGCAAGGTGTCGAAGAAGCTCAGCGACCAGCTGTGGAACGACTTCCTCACCGCTTGCAACAAGTTCTTTGAGGCACGCAACGCCGCCAATGCCGGCACACGCAACGAGGAGCACGCCAACCTTGAGAAGAAGCGCTCGCTCATAGGGCAACTGCGCGCTCTCGCCGAAAACGCCGCCGAGCTTACACGCGACAAGGTGCAGGCCATTGTCGATGAGTACAACAAGGTGGGCCATGTGCCATACAAGGAGAAGGACAATCTCTACAACGAGTATCACGAAGTGCTCGACAAGCTGTACAAGACTCTCAACGTGACCAACAAGCGCCGCCGTCTTGACGACTTCAAGTCAAATCTCCGCAACGTTGCAAAGCGTGGCGAGGAGGCTCTCGACTCTGAGCGCGGACGTCTTATCCGCCGTCGCGACCAGTTGCGCCAGGAGATACAGACCTACGAGAACAATCTCGGGTTCCTCAACGCCAGCTCCAAGAAGGGCAACAGCCTTATCGACGAGATGAACCGCAAGGTGCAGAAGCTCCGTGACGACCTGGAGCTTGTGTGCCAGAAAATCAAGGCGGTTGACGCTGAGAACAAATAAGTGAACAACGTATGAATTTGATTTTTAATTAATATATATGTTATGTCCTCCTGCTAAGCGCAGCAGGAGGCTGACATGGAATCCCATATGGCCAGTGATGGTAGTATGGGATTTTTTTTATTTTTGCATGGCGGCTTTGTAGTTGCAACAAAAAAAACAGCGGACCGGCTGAAAGCCAATCCGCTGCCAATATTTTAACAACTTACCAAATTTTCTTCGCTTGAATGGAAGAAGGTCAAGAGTCAAACAGAAGTGTGATTACTTCATGTCGATCTTGTGACCCAAACTAACGGCCTGGGCAATAGTAATTGCCACAACAGCCAATACTAACATAGTTACCATAATCTTTTTACCTTTCTTTTAAATTACCTAATTTGTATTACCTAATAGTTATCCTTTTTGTCCTTTTGACGATGCAAAGGTACAAACAGGAAGCTGTGTACGCAAACAATAACGGCAAAACTTACAATTTTCCATATTTTTGTTGACTCAGGTCAACACGTTTGAACTAAATCAAGTCGCCTGCATGGAACGGCGGACTCCTGTCTGCCGTTGCAAATTAGTGATTCTTTGTAGGTGAGATGGCGGCGGACGGGAGTCCGCCGTTCCAGAAAGCAACGTTAAAAATCGGTATTTTCTTGCACAGTGCATTATTAAGTTGTACTTTTGCCAACATAATGAAGCATCTACTGTTAATAACACTCGCAACAATGTTGCTGTCCTCGTGCGCCAAGACCGACGAGGAGAAGGCAGGGCCACTGCTCGCCAAAATCGACTCATTGTATAAGTGTGGCGACTACCGCACCACGCTCGACTCCATAACGCGGCTGCGCGACACCTATCCCAAGGCTGTTGAGGCGCGCCGCGCGGCACTCGTGGTGTGGCAGAACGCGTCGCTGAAGATGGCGCAGGCTGAAGTGGCTGCCACCGACCAGAAGTTGCAGGAAGTGACCGCCAAGCTCGACAAAGAGTCAAACCCCTACCGCCGCAACATGCTCATCGTGAAGCGCGACTCGCTGCAGGCGCGCTATGAAGCCATGTGTGGAGTGGTGATAATGATACACAAGCGGCAGAAACAACACTAAATCGGCTGTACTCTTGTGTATATCAAAGGAAATTTGTATTTTTGTGGCGATTTATGAACAAGACAACGACAGCAGAACAATTCAGCAAGACTGAGGAACAGTTCAAGGACGTGATGCGCGAGTGCCGCACACTCTTTGAGAAGAAACTCCATGATTATGGAGCTTCATGGCGCATATTGCGCCCCTCATCGCTCACCGACCAGCTTTTCATAAAGGCAAAGCGCATACGCTCGCTCGAAATCACAGGCACGTCGCTTGTGGGCGAGGGCATACGCCCGGAATTCATCGCACTTATAAACTATGGCATCATCGGGCTCATACAGCTTGAGCAGGGATTTGTCGACACCGTTGACATCACTCCCGAGGAAGCCATGCAGATGTACGACCGACATGCCAAGGAGTGCCTCGAACTGATGCTTCGCAAGAATCACGACTACAACGAGGCTTGGCGCGACATGCGCGTGAGTAGCTACACCGACTTTATTCTCACCAAGATACAGCGCGTGAAGGAAATAGAAAACCTACACGGCGACACACTTGTGTCCGAAGGTATCGACGCCAACTATATGGACATCATCAACTATGCCTGTTTCGGGGCTATAAAGATGAAGAAGGGGTGAGATGAATATCGGTAGTGAGACGTGATGATAATTAGAATGATATGTCGAAATTAAGAATACTGGCGGTAAACGTCTGCCGCATGGTGCTTGCACTGACGTTTATCCTCTCGGGCTACGTCAAGGCTATCGACCCGCTCGGCACGCAGTATAAGCTGCAGGACTATCTTGCCGCGCTCAACGTGGCTGGCATGGTGCCGGCATGGGCAACGCTCGCCGCTGCCGTACTGCTCGCCGCCGTGGAGTTTGCGCTTGGCATATTCATGCTCTTCGCCATTCGACGGCGCGTGGTGTCAAAGATGATGCTTGCCATCATGACGGTGATGACAGCCATAACGGTGTGGATTTACATAGCCGACCCAGTGAAGGACTGCGGATGCTTCGGCGACGCGCTGGTGCTGACCAACGGCGAGACACTGCTCAAGAACATAGTGCTCATAGCATGTGCGGCTGTCGTGGCATGGCGGCCTACCGACATGGCGCGGCTCATATCGCGAACCAACCAGTGGATAGTGATGAACTATGCCGTGGTATACATACTCGCCACAAGCGTGTGGTGCCTGTATTCACTGCCTACGTTCGACTTCCGGCCTTATCATATCGGAGTGAACATCGAGAAGGCAATGAGCATACCCGACGGGGCTCCGCAACCGGAGTTCTCCACAACATACATCATGCGCAAGGGTGGCAAGACGCAGGAGTTCACACTCGACAACTATCCCGACTCCACATGGGAACTTGTCGACGCGCGCACCGTGCAGACAAAGGCTGGCTATGAGCCGCCTATTCACGACTTCTCTATGACATCGGTAGCCACCGGCGACGACATCACCGACTCGGTGCTTACCCGCCGCGGCTACACATTCCTGCTCATATCGCCGTCGCTCGCAAAGGCAGACGACAGCAACTTCGGCGACATCGACCAGATTTACGAGTATGCCCAGGACAACGGCGTGGCATTCTACTGCCTCACGGCATCAACGGAGCGCGACATCGAACGCTGGCGCGACATAACAGGTGCGGAATATCCGTTCTGCACAACCGACGAGACCACTCTCAAGACCATCGTGCGCTCCAATCCGGGACTGCTCCTGCTCAAGGACGGCACGATAATCGGCAAGTGGAGCCACAACCGGCTTCCACAGACCGCCGAGCTGAACGCGCCGCTCGACAAACTGCCGATTGGCCACCTGCAGCCAGAGGACAACATGGCTTCGCGAATAATCAACGTGGCGCTCACGTTCTTCTTGCCACTCATGCTCCTCACCCTGGCCGACCGCATGTGGGCATGGACAAAGTGGATTAGACGAAAACAAGACGAAAACAGAATATTTCAAATCTTTAAATCAAAAAAGAAAATGAGAAAGAAAATTGTAGCAGGCAACTGGAAAATGAACCTGAACCTGCAGCAGGGCGTTGCCCTCGCAAAGGAAATCAACGAGGCTCTTGCAGCCGAGAAGCCAAACTGCGACGTAGTGATCTGCACTCCGTTCATCCACCTTGCTTCTGTAGCACAGGTTTTGGATTCTTCAGTAGTAGGTCTCGGTGCTGAGAACTGCGCTGACAAGGAGAAGGGTGCTTACACTGGTGAGGTTTCTGCCGAAATGGTAAAGAGCACTGGTGCACAGTATGTTATCCTCGGCCACTCAGAGCGTCGCCAGTACTACGGCGAGACTGTTGAGACACTGAAGGAGAAGGTAGACCTCGCTCTTGCCCACGGCTTGAAGGTGATCTTCTGCTGCGGCGAGACTCTTGAGGAGCGCGAGGCTGAGAAGCAGAACGAGGTTGTTAAGGCTGAGCTCGCCGGTTCAGTGTTCCACCTCGACGCTGAGGCTTGGAAGAACATCATCATCGCTTACGAGCCAATCTGGGCCATCGGTACCGGCAAGACCGCTACTTCTGACCAGGCTGAGGAAATGCTCGCCTACATCCGCTCTATCGTTGCCGAGAAGTACGGCAAGGAAGCTGCTGAGGACACTTCTATCCTCTACGGTGGTAGCTGCAAGGCAAGCAACGCTCCTGAGCTTTTCTCTAAGCCTGACATCGACGGTGGCTTGATCGGTGGCGCTTCTCTGAAGTGCGCTGACTTCAAGGGCATCATCGACGCTTGGAAGAAGTAATCAATTTTAACCAATAAAAGAAGACAGTGGGGCTGCGACCGTATGCAACGTGTCGCGGTCTCACTGATTTTCGATTTTACACATTATATAATTTTTTATATCTATACAATCAGGACGCTATCAAGTGTCAACTCTCAAACAAAGCATTCTATGAAACGCTTTTTCATCATATTAAGCTTGTTGCTCGGACTTGTCGCTGCCGTTGACGCACAGTCGTTCACTCAGCATATCCAGGACAAGAAGCAGGGCAAGGCAAGCGTGTCGGTGACACAGAGCCACGAAATCGAAGAGTTGGTCAACGGCGCCAACGTGAGTGCCAGAAAGCAGGAACCTGTTACGCCTGCCGTCACCACACAACACAAGACCAACAACACGGCTGCCGCCAGGCAACCACAGACTCCAACAACTGCAAAGCAGAACACTCCCATAACAAAGCAGACCACTCCGGAGACGCACAAACAACACGTCACTCCACAACATAACGGCGACTCCGCACATGCCGCCAACCGCGAACAGACAGCACATGCCACCAACCGTGAGCAAACCACACAACGCGAGCAGCACAAGACTGAAACAACCGAGGTGGAGGTGGAAACTCCGGCTGTAGACATGCGCAAGAAGGTGATGCGCCGCTCGTATAAGGTGAACGGCTACCGTGTGCAGGTGTTTGCAGGAGGCAACTCCCGCGACGATAAAATCAAGGCACAGAACGCAGGAAATGCAGTGAAGCAGGCTTTCCCGAGCCAGCCGGTATACGTGCATTTCTATTCACCGCGCTGGATATGCCGCGTGGGAAACTTCCGCACCTACGAGGAGGCAAATGCCGTGCTCCATCAGGTGAGGAAGATGGGCTACAAGCAGGCGTGCATCGTAAGTGGAAAGATCAACGTGGCATATTAGGAATTGCGGCTCTCACGCAACCAATTCAAAATTTGAAATTCAAAACTCAAAATCCATGAACTTGAACCCAGAATACCGCGAGGGTCTTGATGACCTCGCTGAACACTACAAGTCGGTCATTTCGCTGCTCGGTGAGGATCCGGAGCGCGAGGGACTGCAGAAAACCCCAATGCGCGTGGCAAAGGCAATGCAGGTGCTCACGCGTGGCTACTTCCAGGACCCGCACAAGGTGTTGACCGATGCCCTCTTCAAGGAGGACTACAACCAGATGGTCATCGTCAAGGACATCGACGTGTTCTCACTCTGCGAGCACCACATGCTGCCGTTCTACGGTAAGGCGCACGTGGCTTACATCCCCAACGGCTACATTACTGGTCTGAGCAAGATTGCCCGTGTGGTAGACATCTTCTCTCACCGCTTGCAGGTGCAGGAGCGGTTGACGCAGCAAATCCGCGAGTGCATCGAGGACACGCTCCATCCGCTCGGCGTGATGGTGGTGATTGAGGCCAAGCACATGTGTATGCAGATGCGTGGTGTGGAGAAAATGGGCTCAACAACCGTAACGAGCGACTTCTCGGGTGCATTCGAGCAGGCAAAGACCCGCCAGGAATTCATGAATCTCATAAAATCATAGGGGGTGTCGAGCTCCTGCTCGACACTGAATTTAAGTTAGTGTGTCGAGCGGGAGCTCGACACCTCCAAAAAATTGTCTGGCGGATGCAATATTTTTAGGAGTGTTGCATTATAGTTATGTAGGGAGGTCAATACGCGCCGCCTGGATATATGACAACAGACAATTTATAAATTAACTACAAATAAAAAATGCAAACAACAAAGACAATGAAAAATCTAAAGACATTGCTCGTGCTCATTTTGGGTATCGTGGCATCATCCGTGATGTTCACATCATGCAACACCGGTTCCGACGAAGACAACTATATCTCTCCTGAGAACCAGCGACAGTTTCAGCGCAATATGGCAGGAACTTACATGGGCAACCTTGTTGCCAAATTGCCTGCCAAGACACAGTATGACAAAGAAACAGAATTTTTCACAACGAGAACTTCTGTAAAGGTGCAGTCGGACTCAATATTTAAAATCAATGAGTTCCCTATGCATGTTCTCGATTCTGCCATCGTTGTGCCGTCAAGCGAAATCAACGAGACTGCCAACTCGCTCAGACAGCTTCGCACTGCCATCAGCCAACTGCCCGACGAAACTCTCACATGTGTATACTACATCCCGTATACAAATGCTGTAAGTTCAAGCACTTATAGCTTTTTCGTCAATCCGTGTTCGTCTGACTTTAAATATGCCTACATAAAGAAGCAGCTTACATATGGCGGTTCCACCCATGACGTGTATTTCATGTTCTACATCAATAACTATGGCGGTTCATTTGATATCATGTCGCGCAAGTTGAGCTTTGACTTGGTGTTCGCGTCGATAAACGTCGACCAGCTGCCGAATGACTACAATTATACATCATCATCCTTCAGTTCGAAGTATTTCCGCCCGTTGCACTTTGTGGGAGAGATGAACTAAAAACAAAAATGCAAATGAAATTCATTTCATGGAACGTTAACGGTCTGCGTGCGTGTGTGCAGAAGGGGTTTGAGGACTCCTTCCGCACACTCGACGCGGACTTTTTTTGTCTTCAAGAGACAAAAATGCAGGCAGGACAACTCGACCTGCAATTCCCTGGTTATGAGTCGTTCTGGAACTATGCCGACAAGAAGGGTTATTCCGGCACGGCTATATACACGCGCCATACGCCGCTGTCGGTGACCTATGGCATCGGCATCGACGAGCACGACCATGAGGGACGTGTCATCACACTTGAGATGCCGGAGTTCTACCTCGTCACTTGCTACACGCCCAACTCGCAGGACGGACTGCGCCGCCTCGACTATCGCATGACATGGGAGGACGCTTTCCTCGCTTATGTAAAGGATTTGGATGCCAAGAAGCCAGTCATAATTTGTGGCGACCTCAACGTGGCTCATGAGGAGATTGACCTCAAGAACCCTAAGACCAACCGCAAGAATGCCGGCTTCACCGATGAGGAGCGCGCCAAGATGACACGCTTCCTCGACAACGGCTTTATCGACACATTCCGCACGCTTCATCCTGACGATCCTACTTACTCGTGGTGGTCGTACCGCTTCAAGGCGCGCGAGAAGAACGCCGGTTGGCGTATCGACTACTTCCTCGTGTCGGAGCGTCTGCGCGACAGCATCACAGCCGCAACCATACACACAGAAATATATGGCAGCGACCATTGCCCGGTGGAGCTTGACTTGGAATAAAAACTTATTTTGGTCGAAAACTTCTTTTTGAAAAGTTTTCTTTTGACAAAAACATAAAAAACACCCGATTGCGGGCAAAAACCCTAAGGGTTTCAATATAAAGAATGGCGGATGGCCTTACGAGAGCAAGCTCTCGACAGCCATCCGCCATTCTTTATACTGGTGCTGCAAGCAGCACTTAGCCCGCAATCGGGAGAAAACATAAAAAACATTAGCACAAACTAATGATGGCGGATTATGCTTTAATTGAATATAGGACTACAAATGGCGGATAATGCTTTAATTGAATATAGGGTTATAAATAGTGGATTATGCTTTAATTGCGAACAGTGTTCCAAATGTCTGATTATACTTTAATTGGGGGAAGTGTTCCAAATGACGGATTATGCTTTAATTGCGAATAGTATTCCAAATGACTGATTGCTTTTTAGCGGTTAGCAATGGTTTTATGCCACAGTTTTTTATGTTTATTGACGTCAATATTTTGCGGTGGTGCTTGCACCACTGTCAAAAACAAAAGGATTTACCGCAGAGAGCTTGCTCTCGTAAGGTAAATCCTTTTGTTTTTGGCAAAGCCGGAGGCTCGCAAAATGTTGGCGGTGTTTTTTATGTTTTTGTTTAAGATTGCATGGTTTTAGAATTTCACGAGTCGCCCGCCATCCTCAGTCTCCTCTATTGAGACCTTTGTCGCGTCCTCGGGCAGCAGTTCCTCGATAAGTTCTGGCCATTCGAGGAAGCAGAGCGAGCCGCTGTAGAAATAGTCCTCGTAGCCCATGTCGTAGACCTCTTCGAGTTTTTTGATGCGGTAGAAGTCGAAGTGGTAGATAGATTCGCCCGTTGTCGCGCTTTGGTACTCGTTAACGATGGCGAATGTAGGCGATGTGATTACATCGTCAACTCCCAATTCCTCACACACGGCTTTGATGAAGGTAGTCTTTCCGGCACCCATCTTTCCGTAGAAGGCGAACACTTTGCCGTCGCCCATGTTCTCGATGAATTTCTTGGCAGCATCATTGATTTCTGCCAAAGAGTTGATTTTAATTTCCATAATTGATATATTATTTTTTTCTTGATTTCAGTGTTATCAGCGGTATGAGCATTTCCTCCATTGAAATGCCGCCATGCTGGAACGTGTCCTTGTAGTAGGACACGTAGTAGTTGTAGTTGTTGGGGTAGGCGAAGAAGGTGCTGCCCGTGGCAAACACGTATGACGTGGATATGTTTGGGGCAGGCAATTGCGCCTCGTGCGGGTTCTTTATAACGAACACATCTTTCGACTGGCAGTTGAGGTTCTTGCCGAGCTTGTAGCGCAGGTTGGTGTTGGTGTTGCGGTCGCCGATGATTTTCACTGGCTTTGAGGCACGTATGGAGCCATGGTCGGTGGTCAGAATCACCTTGCAGTCCTTCTGTGCGAGCACCTTCAGCAGGTCAGCCATCACTGAGTGGCGGAACCACGACAGCGTGATGGAGCGGTAAGCCGACTCGTTGTTGGCAAGTTCGCGCACCATCCGCGACTCCGTGCGTGCGTGCGACAGCATGTCGATGAAGTTCACCACAATCACGTTGAGGTCGTTCTTCATGAGGTCGCTGAAGCGTTCGAGCAGCCGGTCGGCACCGGCAGAATCGTTAATCTTGTGATAGGAGAACGAGTCGTGGCGGCGGAAGCGCTCTATCTGCGTGCGCACAAGCGGCTCCTCGTTGAGGTTCTTGCCCTCCTCCTCGTCCTCGTCGACCCACAGGTCGGGAAATATCTTC